>CAMFEN010000037.1 GCA_945949375.1 uncultured Bacteroidales bacterium
GCGGTCTTACAGCGAAGCGGTCTTACAGCGAAGCGGTCTTACAGCGAAGCGGTCTTACAGCGAAGCGGTCTATGTTGGGTCTTGTCATCAAATCCACCGGTAGCAGTTACCTTGTTTATTTTCCGAACGGAGATACCCTTGATTGTCATGTCAAGGGTAATTTCCGTATTAAGGGTATCCGCTCGACGAACCCCGTTGCTGTGGGCGACCATGTGGAGGTGCAGACCCTTGCCGATGGCACCAACTGGATTACCGCCGTCTGCGAGCGAAAGAACTACATCATCCGCCGCTCCACGAATTTGAGCAAGGAGTCGCATATCATTGCCGCCAACCTCGACCAAGTGGCGCTCCTCGTTACGGTGAACCACCCCATTACCTCTACCACTTTCATTGACCGTTTTCTCGCCACCTGCGAGGCGTATCGCGTTCCTGCTACGCTCATCTTCAACAAGATAGACCTCCTCAGTCCCGAGGAAGAGCAGATGCTGCAAGACCTGCGCGCACTCTATGAGTCGCTCGGCTACGCAACCCATGCCATCTCCGCGCTGGATAGTTCGGACTTGTCGGCTGTGTCCGCTATCTTCACCGATAAAATTACCCTGCTGAGCGGCAATTCGGGCGTAGGCAAAAGTACCCTGCTTAATGCCATCTTCGGCAAGCCGCTGGCGCGCACGGGCGCCATCTCCAACGCCCACAACAAAGGCACCCACACGACCACCTTCTCGGAGATGTACCCCCTGCCCGACCATAGAGGTTGGATTATCGACACCCCGGTTATCAAAGGCTTCGGCACTATCGACATGCAGAAAGAGGAGGTAGGGCACTATTTCCGCGAAATCTTCCACATTGCGCAAGACTGCCGCTACAGCGACTGCACCCACACGGGGGAGCCCGGTTGTGCGGTCTATGAAGCGGCATTGGACGGACGCATTGCCCCCAGCCGCTACGAGTCGTACCTCTCTATGCTCGGCGATTGCACCGAGAGCAAGTATCGGTAGCCCCCTTCTGAGTAATCTGAGTAATCTGAATAATCAGAGCACTCCGATAACTCCAAATCCTCTGATTATCCCCCTCAAAACCGAGCCAAAACACCACAAAAGTGTTAAAAATGTACAAAAATTACCCCCCCCTCGCATTTTGAACGTGCGTTCGGTTTTATTTTTGTATCTTTGCACCGAATTTAGCTTAACAATTGGATTTGGTTTTTATTGGTTAGCATTCTTGGAGCAGCTAAATGGTACTCTAAATCGTTTTCTCTCTGCTAACCAGAAGGTAAGGCATTGTCGGGAGACAATGCCTGCTTTTTTACCCATTTTGCAAAGCCAAAATAGCATAATGTAAAAAATAGCAGAGAAATATGGCAAATATTTGCGGGTTTCATAGTTTTTTTGTAATTTTGCACCCGCTTTTGAGGATATTTCCCCGAAAGAAGCGATATCACGAATACATTTTATCAACAATTTATAATAAACAACAAACACTATGACAAAAGTAGGAATTAACGGCTTCGGCCGTATCGGACGCTTCGTTTTCCGCGCCGCACAAACTCGTAACGACATTGAAATCGTTGGTATCAACGACCTCTGCCCAGTTGATTACTTGGCTTACATGCTGAAGTACGACACGATGCACGGTCAGTTCGAGGGCACCATCGAGGCTGATGTTGAGAACAGCAAGCTGATTGTAAACGGCAAGGCTATCCGCGTAACCGCATGCAAAGACCCCAACGAGTTGGCATGGAACGAGGTAGGTGCTGAGTATGTTGTAGAGTCCATCGGTCTCTTCCTGACCAAGGAGAAAGCACAGGCTCACATCAACGCAGGTGCAAAATACGTAGTAATGTCCGCTCCTTCGAAGGACGACACTCCTATGTTCGTTTGCGGCGTGAACTTCGACAAGTATGAGAAGGGCACCCAGTTCGTATCGAATGCTTCTTGCACCACTAACTGCTTGGCTCCTATCGCTAAGGTGCTGAACGACAAGTTCGGTATCGTAAACGGCTTGATGACCACCGTTCACTCTACCACTGCTACCCAGAAGACCGTTGACGGTCCGTCGTTGAAAGACTGGCGTGGTGGTCGCGCAGCAAGCGGCAACATCATTCCTTCGAGCACCGGTGCTGCAAAGGCAGTAGGCAAAGTTATCCCTGAGCTGAACGGCAAACTGACCGGTATCTCGATGCGTGTTCCGACTTTGGATGTATCGGTAGTTGACCTGACTGCTAACTTGGCTAAGCCCGCTACAAAAGAGGCTATCTGCGCTGCTATGAAAGAGGCTGCGGAGGGTGAGTTGAAGGGTGTACTCGGCTACACGGAGGATGCAGTGGTATCCAGCGACTTCCTCGGCTGCACGCTGACCTCTATCTTCGACGCTAACGCAGGTGTTTATTTGACCGACACTTTCGTAAAGGTTATCTCTTGGTATGACAATGAGATTGGCTACTCGAACAAAGTGCTCGACCTCATTGCACACATGGCAAAAGTAAACGGCTAATTCTTAATTAGTTAGTTATATAGAGAGACTGCTTAACAGAAGTTAGGCAGTCTCTTTTTGCGTACATAGGCGGGCATTTTGATACTTTTGTTATGATTAGATTATCCGAATTTGGGAAAAACAGCCTGAAATTTGCAGTTATGAAAGATAAATAGTAATTTTGCACCTGATTTTCGGTGCATACTATACCTATTTCTTCATATAATCTTAATAATCGGCAATTTTTGGTTAATTAAGAATTAAGAGGAGATGGCTACGATAATGCAGTTTTTGAAAAGCAACAACGAAATATACTAACCAAATAACATATTTTTTAAGTTATGAAAAAGATTTTTACTTTATTAACCGCCTTACTATGTACGGTTGCCCAACTGAGTTGGGCACAAGATTGTCCAGTATTAGAAATGTTAAATGAAGTATCATGGTCTACTATTGATGAAAGGGTGTATGATTTGTCAGGAAAACCAGCAACGTTAACATTTGAAGCAAAAAGAGAACCCATCAAGGTTTTAATTGAGTATACTGGCGGCAATATGAATGTTGATCAGTATGTTAATGATTCTTGGCAAGAAGTATTTAGTGAACAAATGCCAAAGAGTCAGTATCAAAGCAATACTATTACCTTAAATCCGAATGCCACCAAACTACGTTTTAGAACGAAAACAGGTGCTACTGGTAAGCATTACATAAAGAATGTTGTGGTAACAAGAGCAACATATGTTAATGCACCTAATAGTAGCGACATAAATTTCGGAACAAAAACAATTGGGTCAAACACTACACAATCAAGTACTACTATGGAGTGGTACAATGCAGAGGATTTGACTACTAACATCACGGGAGAGGGGGCGTCTCAGTTTGCTGCAACAATTAGCAACAATGCTTCAACTTGTTCATATGGTACCGCAACCGTTACGGTTACTTACGCACATAATATAGTGGGCAACCATACTGCTACTTTGACGCTGAGCAATGGGGTGTTTACGCATACGATTACGTTGAGCGGTGCTACGGAAAAGAAAGACCAACAACTGGAATGGGCAAATGACTATAATGGCGACCAAATTACGCTGCCGGTGGGGAAGGAAGTGAGCGGTGCGGCAACGGCTACGAGCGGCAATGCTGTAACCTATACCTCTTCTGATGAGAATGTGGTGGCGATAATCAACGGCGGTGCCGGATTCAAGGCAGTAGGTGCAGGTACAGCAGAGATTACCGCTACGCAGGCAGGCGATGACACAGAGTGGAACGCAGTGAGCGCAACGAAGACCGTAGTGGTTACAGAGAAGAAGATTCAGTCTATTCTCTGGACGGACAACTTGAGCCGTTTGAAAGTGGGGGATGCGGATGTTCCCCTGACCGCAGTGGTGCGTATTTTGACCATCACAGACGGGGTAGAGACCTACGAAGAGAACAGTATCCGCACGGCATTGTTGCAATACAGCAGTGCGGATGAGAGCATAGTGAAAGTAAACCACCTGACGAAGACACTAAGCATTGTAGGCGAAGGAACTACTACTGTAACCGCCTCTGTGGCAGGCGATCTGTGGTACGAGGCTGCGTCGGTAACCATGCCCGTGAAAGTGCGTGCGGCTTCTGCCTTGTGCGATGCCTATGTGCTGGACGATGCGGCAGAGCGGACACTGAACACGATAGACGAAGAGACCTATACCATCAACGGTCCTGCAAGCCAATTGGTCTTCACCGCCAACCGTACGAAGTTGGCAGGTTTCTCGGGCGGAAACCTGAAAGTGGATATTTACTACGATGGCGGTTGGCATAACATCTTCAACGAGAGCGTGCCTTTGAGCGACTACCAGACCTATGGTCCTTTCAGTCTGCCTCGCAATACGACGCAGGTAAAGTTCTACACGGAGACGGGTGCTACGGGCTACAAGCATGTGAAGGATGTAGCCGTAACGATGGCGCACTATCTGGAAACCACGACCCCCTCTGTAACCGTTGATAAGTCGATTATCGGCGATGCCATTGCCTGCACAGCTACTATCCAATACAGCAACCTGCCCGATGAGGTGCCGGTAACCAACAGTTCCAAACAGATTGTTTTGGCAGACGAGAGTTTGGGCAATGTATGCGGCGAGTTCGGCGAGAAAACCATCCGATTCACCGCTTATCCAACGGCAGTGGGCGAGATACACGACACACTGGTGATTAGCGAGCCGCTGACGGGTCTTGGACTGCGAATCCCTGTATTGGTGAAGACGCAGCGGAACACGCAGACTATCACGTGGGACAATGCGCCGGATAGCATTCTGACGACGGACGAGGTTACGCTGGCAGCGAGCGCGCAGACGGCTATCACTTACAGCAGTTCGGACAAGACGGTGGCTTATGTGGGTGCAGAGAATAAGTTAGTGATTGTAAAAGCAGGCGAGGTAACTATTACCGCCATTGCCGCACAAGACGACAAGTACGAGGAGGCAACGCTGAGCAAGACTATCACCATCGCCTTGGCAACGCCGACGATTATCGCAGCGCCGACCATGAAGGTGGAGAGCATTGGCTACAGCGAGGCACTGACGGACGACCTGCTGGTAGGTGGCGAAGCAAGCGTAGCGGGCGTGTTCACATGGAACATTGCGGACGACGCCGATTATCTGCCCGGTAAGCATGAGGTTCCTGTGCTGTTCACTCCTGAGAACACCAATTGGTATGCCACAGCAGAGACAACCGTGTCGGTGCTCGTTACCAAGATGGCGCAGACGATTACTTGGAACGATATGCTGGAAGGGCTGAGCGTGAAAGATACCGTTTACCTGACGGCAAGCGCAAAGACTGAGGTTACCTACTCGGTGGATAACGAGGAGGTTGCCGTAGTAGAGGGCAATAAGTTGTACTTCTTGGCAGGCGGTACGGTCGTGGTAACGGCGACGGCTGTGGAGAGCGACCTCTACTATGAGGCGACGGCAGAGAAGACCATCGAGTTGGGTAAGGTGAAAGCGACTATCACCCAGAATCCGAAAGCGGGCAACACGCTGACCTACGGGCAGGCGATGAGCAAAGTGGAACTCATCGACGGCAAGGCAAGTTGTGTAGGCACCTTCCAATGGTTAGATCCCGATATGGTACAAGCAGCTGGTGATTACTGGATGGAGGTTGCGTTCATCCCCGAAGATACCGTAGCATTCGAGGGCGACACCTGCAAGGTATATGTACATATCGACCAGGCAGCGCAAGAGATTGTATGGAATTTTACGCAGAACTTCATCTCCGTAGGCGACATACTGGAGTTTGACGCGACGGCGACGAGCGGCTATGCGGTAATCTATGAGATGGAGCCGACTGGATATGCTATGCTGGATGGCAACAAACTGACTGCAGTAGCAGCAGGCACCGTAGTTATCACCGCACAACAAGACGGCATTGACGAGGACGGAAATCAGAACTACTATGCTGCAGAGCCTGTCTCGTTCACCATCACCATCGCTAATAGTTCCACAGACAACAGTTTGGTTATCACCGAAGTGCGCGCAAGCAAGGTGGTACGCAACGGCGAAGTGGTGATTATCCGCGGTGATGAGGTTTACAACATGCGCGGACAACGCGTAGAGTAAGCGGTAGCAAGTATCCGATAAAACGGCTGCCCGACGAAAAGACTCGTCGGGCAGCCGTTTTTATACCCTCTTGTTGGTATGATGTTCCCTCCTTTTTTACTTCGTCTTTTTGCCGTCCTTTTACCGTCCTTTTGCCGTCTTTTTATCGAGAAGCATATTTCTCCATCCCTTCCGCACATAGGCAATGCCTGCAATGAGAAGAGGTTGGGAGACTGACTATTTGCTCTTAAATAGCGGAAAATGTAATAATTATGGGCGGATACTTGCGTATATGAAAAAAAAGTTGTATCTTTGCGAGGAATTTTTTGAATGCGCATGTTAGACCATTTGAAAAGACGCAATAGTCTCTATATATTCTTCCTATTCCTATTGTTTTCTCCCTTGTTAGCAGGGGGCGATTGGTGTGCGTTGCGTGCACAGAGTCGTCCTCCGCTGGTGACGTCGCTGCGTAATGATAGGCGTATGGCAGAGGAGGCACGGCGACAGGCGATGGACTCGTCGTTTGTGGAGCGACCGACGAGGGGAGAAACTGAGTCCCGCCCGCAGGCATCTTCTTCAGCGGTGCGGGCTGGAGACCGCACCTCCATGGAAAAAGACTCGCTGGTGTTTAACCCGAACGATTCGGCGTATTGGGCACCTACGCAGGTGAAGCAGTTGGGGGCGGAGGACTATGAGGCGCTGTCGTCGCCGCAGAGCAGTCTGGACCTGCGCGACCCCGCGAATGTGCAGACAGAGGTGGAGTATCAGCCGAACACGGGGTACTATGTGATTCACACGAAGATAGGCGATGTGGATATCGCGACGCCGTACCTGATGACGCCGTCGGAGTATGCGTCGTACAGCGAGCAGCAGGCGATGCACCAATACTGGCAGCAGAAAATAGGCGAGGTGGAGCACAACAACGAGAAGAAGTTCGACATCACCGATATGAAGTTCAACATCGGTCCTGCGGACAAGGTGTTCGGACCTGGCGGTGTGCAGCTGAAGATGCAAGGGTCGGCAGAGTTGCTCTTCGGATTTAAGCACCAATACATTGAAAATCCGAGCCTTACGGAGCGGTCGAGGAACAACAACATCTTCGATTTCGACGAGAAGATACAGGTGAGCGTGAACGGCAAGGTGGGCGATAAGTTGAATTTCAACCTGTCGTACAACACGGAGGCATCGTTCTCGTTTGACCAGCAGAACCTGAAACTGGCGTACAAGGGCAAAGAGGATGACATTATCCAAAGTATTGAGGCAGGTAATGTAACGATGGACCTAAACTCGAGCCTTATTCGAGGCAGTCAGGCGTTGTTCGGCGTGAAGACCAATTTGCAGTTCGGGAAACTGAAAGTGCAGGCGTTGATAAGTCAGCAGAACTCGGAGAGTCAGTCGGTGAGCAGCAAGGGCGGTGCGCAGATGACCAACTTCGAGGTGTCAGGCGACAGCTACGACGAGAACCGACATTTCTTCCTCGGTTATTTCTTCCGCGACCAATACGAGCAGGCGATGGCTTCGGTGCCTTACATCGCGAGCGGGGTAACGATCAACAAGATAGAGGTATGGGTAACGAACAAGAAAGGCAACTACGACGAGGCGCGTAATATCGTGGCATTCAGCGACTTAGGTGAGCCTGCCGTGCATACGCTGAACAGCGGTTGGTCGGGCACAACACAGCAGGTGCCGGACAACAAGACCAACGGCTTGTACAACGAGGTGCGCGGGCTGGCGGGTATTCGCGATATTCAGCAGACGAGCAGCGTGCTGCAAGGGTACAAAGGGATGGACGGCGGCGAGGACTACGAGAAAGTGGAGTCAGCGCGGTTGCTGTCGAGCAGCGAGTACACGCTGAACAGCGCATTGGGCTTTATCTCGCTGAAACAGGCGCTGAACCAAGACGAGGTGCTGGCGGTGGCATACGAGTACACCTACGGCGGACAAGTGTATCAGGTGGGTGAGTTCTCCACGTACGCCATCGAGGAA
>CAMFEN010000038.1 GCA_945949375.1 uncultured Bacteroidales bacterium
GCTGTGTCTGTATTCGAGGACGAGACATATAGTCCCGCAATGCCATCTTTACCAAATTGTCCCGAACGACCTATCTTCCATTGGTTTTCCAACGCTGCCGGTTTCACCAGCACATTCAGTTGCCATGCCTCCTGCTCCGTCTGCGACTCAAAATCGCATAAAAAGGATGTCGCGGCAAATATCCTATTGGTGAGCAACAATGCCATCCATACAATATAGTAGGAAAAATGCTTCTTCATGATTCGTAGTTGAGTCTTGGGTGTTGAGTGTGCGCAGGCATCACCGCCTGCTTAATTAGTTTATTCTGCTATCACCGCCACTTCCACGCGTCGGTTGTTCTGACGACCTTCGGCGGTAGCATTGGTATCTATCGGTTCGCTCTCGCCCTTACCCGCCGTCAGTATGCGGTTCGGATCTATCCCGCGCTCCACCATCGCCTTCTTCACACTCGCCGCACGCCCTTCCGATAGTCGTTGGTTGTACGCCTCGGAGCCTTGCGAATCCGTATGACCGGTAATCAAGATACGCAGCGTTGGATTATCCGTCAGGAAGGTATAGAGCGTCTGCAAGTCCTCACCGGAAGTCTCCAGTATCTCCGTGCGGTTAAGCGCAAAATAGATATGATGGAACACAAACACCGGCGGATCCATCGGTTTCACCTCTTCCACAGGCGGAATCACCTCCATCGGTTTAGGCGGCTCCGGCAGGAGTACAAACAGCACGGTATCCATATCCTTCTTATGGGTGAGGAAGAGGGTATCACCCGCGTGGTCGCTGGGCAGATATCCATCAGCTTTGGCTACCATCGCATAGTTGCCGGCAGCGAACCGAGCCGACAAAGTACCGTTCTGCTTCATATTCTTCACCACTATCTTCCGCTTCGGTTTATCCACATCGCGAATCTCCACCCTCGCCAACTGTCGCGTAGGACGGTCCATGGTATCGCTTACTTGGAAATAGATACGCGGATTGGGCACTTTCTGCTTATTCAGTTGGAGCAACGCCGTGAACTTCACGCCCACCAGCAGCGAACTGAGTGCCTTATCCGCAAAAGCAGAACTATGCACGCTCTGTATGCTCACGGTGCCCTTATCCGCTGCCCCATATAGTTCGTTGATAGGTCCTACCTCTGCCATAGAATACGGCGTAGCAGATGCCACAGACAACATCGGCAGACCGTAGTCAATAAAGACAGATGCCCGCATACGCCACGGACGGTTGCGCTGCTCATTTGCCTCGTTCCATTCCGAGGAAAAGAACGCATTGAGATTCACGCCGAACTCCGCCGAGAGAGCAACATCCAGTCCCCACGAGTGCGCGGCTTTGCCATCGCCTACATACAAAGGATGCTCATACATATCCTCCGTGCTCACCAGCGAGTGGGCCTGCAGTTCGCTCCATTCCTCTATTGCCTGTGGTTCAGACACATTGGTTGTCAGCCCCCCGCGCTGTCGGCTACCCCCGGCGAAAGAGAAACCCACCTTCGCACCGGCAAGAAAATAGTAACGTTCAAACTGCGCTCCGAAAAGCAACGGCACCATCACCTGCCCGATTGTCTCCGTCTCGCGAAGACGTGAGAAACGATAATGCTGCACCATCGTCGAATAGTCATCGCGCGGCACATCCACCGACAGACCTATCTTGCTCACATTGGTCAGCAAGCGTATCTCAGGACCCACCGAATAGACAAACCGCTTGTGATGATGTTCCCATGCCACACCCGCGAGCATACCGCCACCACCTTGCATCGTATAGTCAAACTGCCCCGACAGGCGGCTTCCCGTACCGAAAGACTGTGATGTAAAGTTGCCCACCAAGCCCGAGTAGCCGGCTCCGCCATATACACTCACGTGGTAGAAATCATCACCCTTGGTGTACCAAGGTTTGCCTTTGCTTTTCTTGGGGGCACCAAAGGAGGAAGGCACCATCAGCACAAGGCTCAATACTATATATAGCAATCGTTTCATTCGTTATTCAGTGGTTAGTGGTTAGTTGGTTAGTGCTCGGGGGCGCAGGTGTCCCCGCCTGCTATAATTTATAAATTATGAGAGTCTATGCTCTGAATAGTTGGCATGCAACACCCTCATAATTCTTAATTCTTAATTATCATAACGTATATTCCCTCCGGCAGCGCGATAACCACATCCGTCTGCCCTGCCTCCACCTCTTGTGTCAGCATGCGCACCCCCATTGGGTTGTAGCAAACCACCTTACAAGGCACGTCGCTCACCACACGAATCGTCTCGCCTCCGCGCACTTTCTTCGGAGAAACACCCGCCTCCGATGAACCGCCCACCAAGTCCTCCGCCGTATATTCACAGGTCTCTTGCGCACTGCCGTCTGCTAAATGCACCGCACAATGGTAACGGCTGCCCATCTTCAAGCCATCCACTGCATAGTAGTACGACTTCGTCTCCCCCTCCAGCAACACACCATCCTCGTACCACTGATAATCAACCAGTTGCAGACCGCCGTTATACTCTGCATTCTTCAGCGACAGCAGGTCGTTCCAGCGTTGAAATATCATATCGCGCAAGCAAGGCGACTCCACTTGCAGCGTGCGCTCCACAGCGCAACCATACTCGTTGTAGAACGTGAAGACATACTCTCCTGCCTCTGCCATCTGCAACTCTGTATCCGTCTGTGCATCACCGTTGTCCACGCGATAATAAGTATATCCCGTACCCTCAATCTGCACGATAGCCGCATCCAGCGAGTCCCCCATCTGTGTGATCGCTATCTCCGGCAACAACGGCTCCGCATACTGCACACTAACGCGCACCACGCTGTCGCAAGGCACACGCGGATAGACTATCTCCCAAACACCGTCCTCACGCGATTCATATACGTGCCCGTCCATCGTCAGCGTATCGCCATAGCACACCACTGTGTCTATCTCCGTCGGACTAAACGGAAGCACCACCATGTGCAGCGTGGTATTCTGTTGGCAACCGTTGAGCAACTGCTTCTCCATCTCATAATCACCCGTTGCACTGTAAATCATACCCCCATACGACCGCATATTCACCGTCTCGCCTTCGCATACCGTCGTGTCTATCTCCAAATAAGTATCCATTATGGCAGGCAACTTAATGGTGATAATAGTATCTACATAGCAACTACCCTCGCGCGCTTCGCCCAACCATGTAGCCATTGAGACCTGAAAACTACCTCCCTCGGCGGGGAATACATGCGTTACCTCCGCCTTGTCCGATTGCACCCCATCGCCGAAGTCCCAGATGCGCCCGTCCGTCCGCTCGCCGTAGTGGTCATGCGCCTGACCACCGCTGATAGTACGCACAAAACTCTTGTCCTTGAATACCACAATGTTCTTGCAATCATGCGGGTCAGCCATCCACGACACCTCCACTATCGGATAACGCGGCATCACCAATACCGACAGGTCAAACCGACAGTCCGGCAACTCTTTGTTGGTCAGCGTACATACATACACAGCCGAATCGCTCGTGCTCAAATCCACCTCTTGCGTCGTCCCCAACACCGTCTCTTCCCCGTTGCGACGCCACTCATAGTTAAAGCCGTCCGGAGCACTGGCGCGCACCTGATTGTCCGCACCGCAACCGCTCGTCTCTATCGATGCAGAGACGCAGTCTATCGTGTAGTAAGCATAGCCGAAGTGCCCTTCCTCCGTACAGTCGTAGGTCGCCAAACGGATGGTAATCCTCTTACCTACGTATTTCTCCAGATGCAGCCCGACGGTTGTCCAGTCTTTCCAGGTTACCGTTCCAAATAGTTTCGGGTCGTTATAAGTATGCCACCCCTCCCGCGTCGAGTCGGCTACGAAACTCACATAGCCGCAAGTATAGTCTATATCCGCCCCTGTCTCGTCTTTTATCTCCAGCGTGAAGCGAGGCTGACTCTTGGAGTCATGCGCGGGGTCTTGCAGCACCACGGCGTATTGCAGCAGCAGAATCGTCATGTCTTCGGTAACCTCCATCGTATAGGTTATAGCCTCCGTCTCGCCGCCAAAACGCGGATTGCCCAACCGCACCGATGCTATCGCATTCTCCGGCACTATCGACAACGCCCCGCCCGTATTCGGGTCTGTCAGCGTCTTGTCCCAGCAGGTCGTATGCCTACTCCACTCCGAGGCAATGCCATAGTCTATCTTGCCCACATTCTGATACGGCGAATCCTCGTTCCAAGAACCGTCCTCCAAATCGCCATAGGTGCATCGCACCCCAGCTGCATCCAAATCGAAATAAGGCACGCAGTGCAAATCCGAGCAATACACAATATAATCTCCATGATAAGCAGTGAACGCGCTGAACATCTCGTTGCCATCTGTATCGTGGCAGATACTGCGCACACGGAAGTTATAACTCCCCTCCGACAGACCTTCCAGCAACACCTTGTTGCCTGCTGTCGGGTCATAGGCAAGGTTCAGCCATCTGCCCCCTTGACGGCGATACTGCACCACATAACTGTCTGCTCCGCCTTTCCAACTCACTTCCACCGTATCGCATGCCAACGAATGCACCTCCACATCATACGGAGCCACGCACCGAGCATCCACCAACTGAATATTATCCACGCAAGCTCCGAAATCATCCGTCTTGCGCCCACCGCCGTTGCCCCATGCCACATACAAACGATACGTCTGCGTCGCAGACGACGCCGAATCTACGCTAATCGGATAAGGGAAAACATACTGCTGCCATTTATTCTGACCATACAACGCACCGGAGCAGTTACCATTCTGCAGCGTCGTCGGCAGCACACCGGTCGTCGTACTCGCCTTGATAAGCGTTACCGGTCCCTTGCTCGAATCTGTATAGGGTACCCAACCAACATACAGCACATTCTTATCATTCCCACCATTCTGCCAGTCAAACGATAGGTAATAATCCCCAACGGGCAACACCATATCACGATAAGCAAACTGCAAGTTCGCCTTATGGCAAAAACCCAAGTCCCCAAGCGTATCTACCACATATAGCGAACGACTCCCATCGCTCGCTATATGACTACCTACCGCCCAACAGTCTAAGCATTTATCCGCAGCCGCACCGCAGTTCAGCACCCACTCATCCGCCAACTCCAAAGAGTCCGTACCATCCTGCTCAAAACCCATCATATAGGGGATGCTCACTTGGTGCGCCCGCTGCGCAAACAAACCGAAAGAAAACACCAATAACAGACCTAATATACCTATTCGTTTCATAAACATAACTAACAACACGAAAAACGCCGCAAAGTTACTAAAAAAAAAAGATATATGCAAATAAAAAGCAATAGAAAACGACATTTCTCCACCAAAATATGCTATCTGTCAGTAACCCATCATTTTAACACATAAAGCATCCCACTAATAACCAACTCGCCCACTGCCCAAACAAATCCTACTGTCTGCAAATCAGCACATGTACATAGTATGTTTTTATTAGGTTATTATTAGGTTATTATTAGGTTATTATTAGGTTATTATTAGGTTATAGATTAGATTAGCACCTCCGATTACTCCGACAACACTAAAAAAGAGACTGCCTAACTTCACGTTAGACAGCCTCTTTTCAGTAGAATATACGCTGATTGAGATTAGCGAATTTCTGCGCCCAATACGTTGTACTCTACGCCATTCTTGATAATCACAATCTGACCCTCACGCAGTTGCTTTACTGCCTTAACGGCTGTGGTTGCTGCGTTCAGACCGGTAGCCGGCTCTTCGCCTACTACGATCGTAGTTGCCACCGTAATCACTACGGTGTGTACGCCGTCCACTGCCTCGTGTGCTACATCATTCACAGTAACGGTCTCACTCGTGGTAAAGGCTACCTCCGTGCCCGGCAATACCGACAGAGGCAGGCTGATATCATCTACGGCAACGATGCGGTCTTTCGTTACATTCGTTACAGTGCTTACCTGATCCCCCGCGAAAGTAACTGCCAAAGGTGTCTGCTCAGTAGCAAAAATCTTTACTACATCCTTATCGGCAAGATCCACAGTCCAAGGATATGCTTCCGTAACAGGAACATCATTCCGATAGAATACTACATAATTATAGTCTCCATCCATGAAGTAGAAATCGAATGAGTTATCAATAGTTGGATCAAACTTATACGATTGGTAACCGGTTACTACAGGATTATAATAGTCTGCAATCTTTGTATAGTCTCCACGGTATATATTTTGATAAGAATAATTCTCTGCATTATCCACAAAGAGCATAAATGTGCTATTGCGGCGGATGCTGTCTGCAAAAATCTCAATAACAGACCCTTCTGCAAACTTGAAAGATGAGTATGCAGATTTCTTGCCATCCACTATAATAGAATCAATCTTGCAATCTTTCCTCTCATCCACAGACAACCCCGTGTACTTATTCGAAAGAATCATAGAATTGTTACCTTCCTCCAAATCAATGACAGCGTATCCGGGAACGGATTGTAGTTCGAAGCAGTTCGCATTGTGGGCAATAACAGTAAAGTGTATGTCTTGATATTCAATGCTGTCTGCCCATACCTCAATCACCATGCCTGCGGTTACGGAAACAGATTTCTCGCTTGTGAGCACATCATTCACCTTGATAGAGTCTATCTTGCAATCTTCATTAGCACTAAGATACACATAGGGGTTCTTGGTGTTGATCGTAAATGCATTGCTGCCCTCTTTCAATTCGAAAGGTTCATAATAATATCCCGAACGATATTTTGCCTCAAAGCAGTTTACACCGTTTGCAATCACTGTAAATGCTACTTCTTGATACTTCTCAGCCGTGATATTCAGCGTTACGGTATCTCTTACGCCGCTCACTTCATGGTAGCCGGCATAGGGGCTGGAGATGCTACCGTCATTTACTTTCGGTGCGTAGTTGTCTAAGTCGAAATAGAGTTTCACACTTGCACCCCAATCCACATGCAGCGAATCTTTCTTCTCTACTTCCACACCGTCCACTTCTACTTTTTTAACCGAAGCCCTCGCATTCTCATCCGCAAAGTTCAGGAATACAGGATACCACAAACCGGCAGGTGCATTGGCAAGCACCTTGATAGTATCACCATCAGCAGGGGTAACAGAGAAGGTGCCGTAACTATCTACATCTTTGACCTCTACACCATTCAGCAATACTTGATACAAAGTATAATAGTCATAAGTACCGGGAATACTTGCGCCAGAGAAAGTGAAAGGCAAATCATTGAATTTCTCTCTATCCGAAGAGAACCACGCTACCATAGTGTCGCTGTTCAGAGTAATATTTCCACCGCCAAAGCGTGCCTTTACCTTGCTAAATTCATCGGTAATAATAATCACCGAGTCAGTACCAAGAGCCTCTGTTACAACCGTGTAGGTAACGCCATTGCACGAAGAATCAGGCTCCAGCGTCCATGCACCATAATCCAGCACAAAATTAGTTGCCGTGTCCACAGAAGCAGTGATAGATTTCACTTGCTGATGCTTTCCACCACCCGTCTGAGGGTAGAAATAAACAGAAGCATATCCACTTCCAGAATCATCCTCTACCCAAGGAATGGTGATTTCATTGTCTCCTGCTACCAGATCAATGTCCACATAGTTGACACTGATAGAGGGTACAATAGCAGGATTATCCACATTGAGGATAAACTGGATGGGTCCTTCTGCATAAGCCACGCTCATGCACACACTTGCGATAAACGCAAAAAGATAAGAGGTAAGTTTTTTCATAAAAAAACAGACTTTTAGTTGAACAAAAAAAGCGCCCTTTGCAAACAAAACTACTATTCCGTTTCGCAAAAGACGCGCAAAAGTACTGCTTTTTTCTGAATTATCCAAATAAAATCTCAAAAAAACTGCTTTTTTCTCACTTTTTGACAAATAAAGCACACTTTTCTTATCACTATAGCTGGCAGGCACACCTATCCTTTTTCCATGTGCTTTACTGCGCTCCCAGTGCTTCTCTCACTGCCTCCAGCATCGGCTCTATACTCGGCGTAGCCCCCACTGCCTGCCGCAGCCAATGGTCAGGCGTTAGAGATCGGAAGAGCGTCGTGTAGGGAAAGAGTGTAGATCTCGGTGGTCGC
>CAMFEN010000039.1 GCA_945949375.1 uncultured Bacteroidales bacterium
TTGGTCTGCCTGCTGCAAGACGACAACCTCTGCGTTGTGGTAACCTTTCTCGGCGAAATACTTCTCTATCACGGTCTTGGCGTGGTCGGAGAGGTTGGGTGTCATCTGGCTGCCGCTGCGGATACCTACTTTCACCTCCACATCTTCTTTCTCGCTCTTTTTCAGCCCGTTGTATATCACCTCCGACACCCTCGGACGCTGCTTCAGCGCTATCTCCAGCCAAATCTTCTGCCCCTCAATCTTTTGGGCTTTTATCTTCACATCCGAGAAGAGTCCTTGCTTCCAGAAACGCTTTATTGCCTTGGTTATCTGGTCGCCGGGTATCTCTATCTTGTCTCCCACTGCCAGTCCGGAGAAGCCGATGAGCACGAAGTCCTCGTAACTGTCTGCGCCGGTAACGCTTATCCCTGCTATCTCGTAGGTCTTGCGCTGATACGTGTATTCTATCTCCGGCAGGGGCGCATCGGTGCTATCCGTCGCCATCATGTCTGCCACCGAGTCAGCCACCACCTGCGCCCGCAGTGCGCCTGCCGTCAGCATGCAAAACAACAATATATATATATATCGACTATACGCCACCATTCTTTCACAATTTGTAAATTTGGAAATTTGAAAATTTGTAATTTACAAATTTACACATTAACTGTCACTTGTTCGCTCGTTTTGCCGAATCGACGCTCGCGGTGTTGGTAATCCACAATCGCTTTGCAGAACTCTTCTTCCGTAAACTCGGGCCACAAGCAGTCTGTAAAATACAACTCCGAGTACGCCAACTGCCAAAGCAGGAAATTGCTTATCCGCAACTCGCCGCTCGTCCGTATCAGCAGGTCAGGATCGGGCATACCCGCCGTAGTCATCAGCGATGATACTAATTCTTCGTTCACATCTTCTGCTTTCAATTCACCCGCCTGCGCCTTTCGCACTGCCTCTTGCATGGCGTTCGTTATCTCCCATCGCGCAGAGTAACTGAGGGCTATCACTAATCGCAACCCCGTGTTGCCGCTCGTCTCTTCCATACATTGCTCGAACTTGCGTTTAGCCCCCTCTGGTAAACGCTCCGTATCGCCTATGGTCAGCAGCCGCACATTGTTCTTCATCAGCGTAGGGGTCTCTTTGGCTATGGTATCTACCAGCAACGTCATCAGCGCATCCACTTCCTCCTTCGGGCGATTCCAATTCTCCGTGGAAAAGGTATAGAGGGTCAGATATTGAATACCCATCTCCGCTGCCGTCTCCGTGATACGGTGCACGGTCTCCACCCCTTGCTTATGCCCATACATACGTGCCAAACCCTGTTTCTTTGCCCACCTACCGTTACCATCCATGATGATAGCCACGTGCCGCGGCATACGCGATTTGTCTATTTGCGATTGATAGTTCATATAGTAGTCAGTGGTTTGTGGTTAGTGCTTAGCAAAATTAATGATAAATTACACGATAATTACAGTCTCTCAACTTATCTCTCACTCGCACAGTGCACAAATTTTCCTGTCTTGTGCAAACTCAAAAACTATGCCAACCGTGAGTTGCGCGGTAACATCATTATTCAAAAAATTACTTCCGTTCAAGTTATGTGCATTATTTATAGCATCTATACCTTCCAGATTATCAGCAAAATATACGTTGTGTTGCCATGCGGCTTGCAACTGCCATCTATCTGCTATTTTCCACTTCAAACCCAATACGAAAGGCACATACACTTGCACCACCGGACTATACCCTCGCCATACCCAATTCTTCTCCATACACATTCCGATGCCTATTCCCACACCAATATAAGGCGTTATCGGCTTTATCCGCTCATCGTATTGACGTGCCCCGAACCGAAAAAAATTAAACTCCCCCACTACATCCACATTCACCATCTGCGTTTCCCAAGTCTGTCCGGGTGCGCAGGCGTCCCCGCCTGCTATCACTGTGGACGCGGGCGTCTCGCCCGCGGTAAACTGTCCCTTGATATGGTGCGCCATGCCCTTCACTTGCAGTGCCCATCGCTGGTCGAACTTGTAGCGAAAATGCAAACCATACGCCTCGCGCACATCCTGAAACACATATTCAGTCGCATCGCCCACATAGTATCCGCAACCTCCTTGCAATCCCAACTCGCAACGATACATCCGCTCTGTCTGCGCGCTCGCGCTCATTGCCCAAGCAGCAAACGTCCACAATACGATATTTCGCAACTTTTTATCCAATGCCTACAATTCTCCAAAATGAGCGTGCAAAGATACTAAAAAAATACGGAATTTCCAAATATAAAGCATACAAAATAAAAAAAAGCGCCATTTTTACCAAAAAATTAACGCTCCACACGATTTTGACAAAATGACACTTGCACATTCAGAGGTAATTCTAAGGGTAAAGAAAGGGTCTAATAAGGGGCTAAGCGTTTTCACGAAGATATCATATTGCCACCAAATCTCGTCCTTTGATATCATTTCTGTATCAACAGGCGGAAAGCGTCTGCCACTTTGCCTACGGCGACCACCTCTATTTGGAAGCGTTTAGACAAGCCCTGTTGCTGCTGCTCGGGGATGATGATACGGCGGAAACCCAACTTCTCCGCCTCCTGTATGCGTTGCTCTATGCGGTTTACAGGAC
The DNA here is from genome assembly GCA_945949375.1 of uncultured Bacteroidales bacterium. Lineage (GTDB taxonomy): Bacteria > Bacteroidota > Bacteroidia > Bacteroidales > Paludibacteraceae > Colicola. Next base: position 2,602 of record CAMFEN010000039.1, read on the forward strand.
GAATCTCGCCTGCCAAGCCCACCTCGCCCGTCAGGCAGGTGTCGGCATCGAGCGCGATATCCATGTTCGATGATAGCACCGCAGCCAGCACTGCCAAGTCTATCGCAGGGTCGTTCACCCGCAAGCCGCCGGCGATATTCAGAAACACATCTTTCTGCAGCAACTTAAAGCCTACGCGCTTCTCCAACACGGCAAGGAGCATGTTCAGCCTGCGGCTGTCGAAGCCCGTACAAGAGCGTTGCGGCGTGCCGTAAGCCGCAGAAGATACCAACGCCTGCACCTCTATCAGGAAGGGGCGCACTCCCTCCACCGCTGCCGCGATGGCGATGCCCGACAAGCCCTCGCGCGCCGTAGAGAGCAACATCTCGCTCGGGTTGGTAACCTCGCGCAAACCGTCTTGCCGCATCTCGTAGATGCCCAATTCCGAGGTGCTGCCGAAGCGGTTCTTCTGGCTGCGAAGCATGCGATACATATAGTGTTGGTCGCCCTCAAACTGCAGCACCGTGTCCACGATATGCTCCAGCACTTTCGGACCTGCCAGCGAACCTTCTTTGTTGATATGCCCGATGATGAAGAAGGGTATATTTTGCTCTTTGGCAAACTGCAAGATGCGTGTAGCGCACTCGCGCACTTGGCTCAGACTGCCAATGCTCGCCTCCACGCCCTCGCTGCCGACGGTCTGTATTGAGTCTATCACCACCACCTCAGGCTGCAACTCCTTCACGCAACCTAATATGCGCTCGAGGCTGGTCTCGCTCATGATAAACAGGTTATCCGCCTTGCCTGCCAAGCGCTCTGCCCGCAGTTTCAGTTGCCGTTCGCTCTCCTCGCCGCTGGCATAAAAGGTCTTGCGCTCACCAATCTACAGCAGCACTTGCAGTGCCAACGTCGATTTGCCTATCCCGGGCTCACCGCCGAGCAACACAAGCGACCCGGGCACTAATCCCCCGCCCAGCACACGGTTCAGTTCCCCGTTGTGCATGTCTATCCGCATCTCCTCTGTGGCTTCTATCTCCTGTATCTTCTGCGGCATGCTGTTGCCGCGCGCGCGAATCCCTTTGCTGCCGCTGCCGAACAAACCGCTGCCTGTGCCGCTCGCAGTGTAAGCATCTTCCACTTCCTCCTCATAGGTGCCCCATTCGCCACATACAGGGCAGCGACCTAACATCTGCGGTGCCTTCGCCCCGCAGTTTGAACAGATATATGTAATTTTCGGCTTTGCCATAGGATGTTAGTTATTTGGAGTAATCGGAGCTATCGGAGTATTCTGAGTATTCAGCGTGTAGGTTTTTCGCTCTTCGGCTAAGAGGGTGTTCTCGAAGATGGGTTTTGCCTCTTTGAGGAAGAGGCTTTGGTCGAGTACGCGAGCGGAGAAATGCCCGATTATCAGTTGCTTGACCTGCGCTTTCCGCGCTATCGTTGCCGCCTCGGCTGCCGTGGAGTGCATCACCACCTTGCAGCGGTCTGCCTGCTCTTGTAGGAAAGTTGCCTCGTGGTAGAGCGTCTCCACGCCCTCAATGATAGGCAGTATCTTCTCGCTGTACATCGTGTCGGAGCAGTAGGCATAGCGCTTCACGGGCTCGGTGTCGCGGTGGTGCTCCGTGAAGAGAAAGCCGCAGCAGGGCACGGAATGCTTGAGCGGAATCGTCTCCACCGATACCGTCCTGTCTTCGAATACCACCTCGTGCTTGCGCGGATTGATGGCATGGAAAATCACCTCGTAAGGCAGGTCGCTGCAATAGTAATCCAACCACGGGCGCAACAACCCCTCTAAGTCTGCGTGGGCGTAGATATGCATGGGCTGCGTGCGACGGAGCATACCTAAGGTAGATAGCAATCCTATCAAGCCGAAGCAGTGGTCGCCATGCAAGTGCGAGATGAAGATATTGTACAGCCGCGCCGTCCGTGTCCCGAGGCGTTGCATGGTAATCTGCACACCCTCGCCACAGTCAATCATAAACGACTTGTCGCACAAATCCAGTATCTGCCCCGATGGCGAGTTCGTCATCGTCGGCTTCGCACTACCGCAACCTAATATGGTCAGTTTGCAATCAGACATGGGACAATTTACAATTTAATCAACTCTCAACACTAAACACTCAACTCTCAACACTCAAATCAATTGCGCTAACTTTGCTTTTACACTTTCTCCCAAGGCGGTCTTTCGGTCGATATGCTCGAGCACGGCTTTCACAAAGGAGTTGCTCTCGAAGGAGCCGCGCACAGACTCGAAGTCGGCTTGCTGCTGCGAGCGGTCGCCGTCCACACCGAAGCCGGTGCGGCTGTTGAGGTCGAACTCCTTGCGCGCATCGTCATAGACCATTCTATCCAGTCTAACAACGGCATTCTGCCAATCGTCTATCGACTTGAGCACCTGCTCTACACTCACTTCTGCCACTGTGCAGCCCCATATCTGCTCCAGTTTCTCCGCTGCCCAAGTCCACTCGTAGGAGTAGTAGCGCTCGTGCATCTCGCGGAAACGCTCTTGTATCTGCTCGTACGTCATGCCGCCCTGCTCTATGTCGTCCATCAGGCGCGTTACCTCCGAGCGAGGAGCTATCAAGCCTGCCAAGTCCACCCAGTCTCCCTTGCCCACGGCGCTATCGGGTTGCAAAGCAGTCCGCAGGTCAGCAAGGCTGTGGATGTCTGCTTTCTCAATACGCGAGATAAGCGAGTTGCCTAAGAACTTCGCAATACCGATACTATATAGTTCGCGCCCGTGCGTGAGTGAGGAGTTGCGTATCTTGCAGTTGTTGTAGCCATAGACCTCGGTGTTTTCGCCACTCAGTTGCTGCAACTCGTTCAGCACCTCGCGCCCGCGCCACATCTTCTGCACGGTATAGGGCGAGAGCAGATTGAAGTTGATAAAGTCCAACTTATCAGGGTCTTTACGGTTGTCGCGCTTGGGCCATTTCTGCGCATCGCGGATAGTGCCTACCGTGCGAAGGTTTGCGCCCGGCACGAGGTACGACTCCGATTGATTCTCTATCAGGTAGGAGAACGGCAGTTCGCTGGTGTCGGCGTGGTGGGTATGGCGCCCCATCACGAGCGAGAAAGCACCTATCTTCGAGGGCCAGAGCAGGTAACTGTCGGAGGTGGTCTTCGCCCCGCGCTCCGCGATGCCTTGGTGGATAGGACCTAACTTGTACATGTGGTTCGACTGGTTACTGCCCGAGCCGGCGTTCAAGAAGGAGAACATACCCGCTATAAGCAAGGTCGATTTGTGGTGGGTTACCGTGTAGGGACCAGCGAAGATAGCGCATGCCTCACCGTGCATGCCTTGGCAGTTGCTGAAAAAGAGCGATTCGCCTGCCGAGTAGTGCTTGTCGAAGATACAGCCTTGCCCCACGAAGCACTTGTCCACCAGCGTCGAGTCGCCTATCTCCACGCCCGAGGAGATGATGAAATCGGTGCATTTCACGCCGCTGCCCAACTTCACGGGTGCGGCAGCATTGGAGTTGACGGAGCCGTTTTTCAGACGCGACACGCCTACCAACTGTGCGTTGTCGCCAATGCGCACATTCTTGATACTGCCGCAGTTGAGGATACAAACATTGTTGCCTATCGAGCCCATCGTGTCGGCTTGCGTCTCTGCGTAGTCGTCCACCATCTTCTCCAGTGTCTCTATAAGCACAGGGCGGTGGCGATAGAGCGTCATCACATAGGCGAGGCTCGCGCTCAGGCGGTCAAAGATAGGAATCTCTCTGCCCCCGCCCTCGTTCATCACGGGCACACGCACACCGTTGCCGAAAGTGGTCTTGCCGTCCACGAGGATGGAGTTCACATTCTCGATACAGGTGTCGTTGCCGATGCGGTAGTTAGCGATGTAGTTGTGGATATTGTAGAGGTGCACATTGTCGCCTATCTCGCAGTTATGGAGCATGGCATGCTGTATGCCGGCATGCACACTCAGCCCGCCCGGGAGGGCAAACTCGCGGTTGAAAACGCCCATCTTCACCGTGCCGGAGAACTGTACATCGCGCACGAAAGTAGCGTCGAAGCCGTCTTTCACCCATACCTCGCGCCAGTTCTTAGCCGTGCAGCCTTGCGCTATCAGTTGCGCTTGCTCTATGTCTGTTAGGTTTCTAAACATAATAGGAGAATTTAGATTTATGAATTATGAGAGCATGGATAAGTATGAGTCAAGAGAGCGTTGGCACTATGTCTCAGAGCATGCGCCCTCATAATTCATAATTAGTTATCATTTGGTTTTCAGATAGATACGGGTGAAGACTTGTCGGGTGTAGGCGGGGAAGTCGCCTGCCATGAGCCAGCCGTAGTAGCCCTTGTCGCGGCGATAGACATCCGCCACGCGCTGGTTCTTGTACTTGCAAAAGAGGAATATCTCCTGCCCGTCTTGGTCGTAACCCACGCGCCCTGCGAAGTCGGCATAGCGGGCAGATCCCGTGGTATATTCGGCCAGTGCCTCAATGGTGTCCGGCAGGTCGTAGCGCTCCAATTGGGCTTTCAGCACCTCGTAGGTCGCCATGGTGTCGGCATTGGCGGAGTGGGCATTCTCCAACTCCTTACCGCAGTAGAAGCGATAGGCAGAGGCAAGGTTGCGTTGCTCGTTCTTCACAAAAATCTGATAGGCATCCACGCAGTGTTTCTGCTTCAAGTTCACCTTCACGCCCACGCGCAAGAACTCCTCGGCGAGCAGCGGGATATCGAAATGGTTGCTGTTGTAGCCTGCGAGGTCGCTGTCTTGCAGCATATCCGCTAGGTCTTGCGCTATCTCGCGAAAGGTGGGGCAATCTGCCACATCGGCATCCGTGATGCCGTGTATCTGCGTACTCTCCTCGGGAATATGCATCACCGTCTCCTCCACAAACGGCTTGCCAAACGCGTCCGTCTTGTGGCGAATCACGGTGGGCTTTACGCGCAAGGTCTTTCCCTCGGTGTTGCCGTTGGGAAAGACCTTGTAATAACTAATCTCTACAATGCGGTCCGTAGCGATATTCAGTCCCGTTGCCTCCAAGTCGAAGAACACCAACGGGCGGGTCAAGTGCAGTTTCAAAGCAGTATCTTTTGAATTATGAATTAAGAATTAAGAATTAAGAGGGCTCATACTTTTTTTTTAATTATGAATTATGAATTACGAATTATGAGTGCTCATGCTCTGAAAACAGGCAGGCAACGCCCTCTTAATTCTTAATTATCAACGCCCTCTTAATTCATAATTCTTAATTCTTAATTAAACATAGACATCAATCATTGAGCAGCATAGGCATGAGGAGCATGAGCAGTTCCTCGTTCTCCTCGTTCTCGGTGGGGAGGATGAGCCCTGCACGGGCGGAGTCTGCCAGTTGCAGTTTCACATCCTGCGAGCCTATCACGCCCAAGATGTCAATCAAGAAGGGAGCCTTGAAGCCTATGGACAGCGGCGTGCCCTCG
>CAMFEN010000040.1 GCA_945949375.1 uncultured Bacteroidales bacterium
AGCAGACTGCCGAACAGAACTACATCAATGGTATCAACTTCAATAGTGCTGAGCGCGGACAATTCAACTTCTCTTCGATGGGTGGTCTGAACGATGCAAGCCGCAACAAAGAGGTGGTCAATCCTATGGAGGCAACCAACTTCGGCTTTGGCGGTTTGGGTAACTCCACGAACTACCTGATGGAGGCATCGCGCTTTGCACAAGGATGGAAAGTAGGTGTAGCGGGTACCAACCGCAACTACAAAGCGCGAGTGAATGCGACTTATGCTTCGGGCGTATTGGCTAACGGATGGGCATTTGTAGGACAAGTGGCATTCCGCTTCTCGCCGTATATTGACCAAAAGAACATCATCGGCGAGGGTATTCAGTACTACTCGGGCGGTTATTTCTTTGCCGCCGAGAAGAAATGGAACAACGGCAATCGTTTGTCTTTCGTAACCTTCGGTTCTCCCACCGAGCGCGGTCAGTCGGCTGCGGTTACGCAAGAGGTGTACGACCTGACAGGCTCTATCTACTACAATCCCTATTGGGGCTACCAAAACGGCAAGGTGCGCAACTCGCGCGTGGTGAAATCGTATGACCCGACAGCGATAGTCAACTACGACTGGAAGATAGACGAGCATAACCTGCTGAAGTTCGCAGTCGGCTACCACTACAGCATGTACAGCAACTCTGCGCTGAACTTCTACAACGCGCCCGACCCGCGTCCGGACTACTACCGCAACCTGCCTTCCTTCCTTTGGGACGGACAGATTGCAGACAGCAACTCCGCGCAACTCTTTGACCCTAACGGAAATCACTATAACTACGGTAACTTTATCGGCGCCGACTTGAACGGCGTAGGTCTTGGCATGGGTAGCATCGGGCACGATGGGCAATGGATAGGTCCGTCGGTGGATGCAGCGCAATACAATCAGTTGGTGGACCTTTGGCAAAGCCGCGATGACGCTACCACGCAAATCAACTGGAACGACATCTATGCCGCCAACCTCGCCAACAACCACAACAACCCTGACGGTTCGGCTCGCTACGTCTTGGAGCGTCGGCACAACGATATTCAAGAGGCGATGGTGAATATCCACTACACCAACACTAAGACCGATCACCTGAAAATAACGGCGGGGTTGGAAGGTAAGTTCTCGCAAGGTATTCACTACAAGTCGGTGGACGACCTATTGGGTGCGAACCAATGGATAGACGTTGACCCCTTTGCTGACCGCGATATCAAGGAGTTGGCAACCAACGCAGGCTTGTCGCAGGAGGATATTGAGAACGTGAAGAAGAACGATATTGCGTCCGACTACAACGACGTGAAGCACGATGGCGACCGCTTTGGCTACGACTATCGTATCAATATGGGGACGCTGAAAGTATGGGCACAGAACGAGTGGAGTTTCAACGATGTGGACTTCTACTATGCGCTCCAACTCACCTACTCATCCATGCAGCGCACGACCAACATGATTAACGGTCGTGCATGGTATTTGGCGCAACTCAATCCCGACCAAGCCGATCGCTACCTCGGCAAGCAAGCCAACGACATTATCGCGCAAGCACAAGCGGGAACGCTCCAAGTAGGCTCCACCTATTTAGGGGCTTCGCACCACTTTGTAGATCCCTCTTTCAAACTGGGGGCAACCTACAAAATCAACGGTCGCAACCGTCTGAAAGTGAATGCGCTGGCGCAGACAATAGCACCTCTGGCACGTGATGCATACATTTCGCCGCGTGTGCACGATAGAGCACTCTACAATATCTATCAGCACGATAACGCCACCTCGCTTGCAGAGTACTATGCTGCCAGCGAGAAGGTGGTGGGCGCAGACTTGACCTACGAGTTCAACTACCCCATCGTGCGCGGTCGTTTGACAGGATTCTACACGCAGTTCTGGGACGGTTCGGAGTTGAACGGCTACTACGATGATGAGGCACGCACCTTTGTGAATCAGGCATTGAGCGGAATTGACCGCCGCCACATGGGTATAGAAGCCGCTGTTGCCGTGAAACTCGGCACGTATTTCACCCTGACCGGTGCCACGAGCGTGGGCGACTACCGTTATACGAGCAATGCGATGGCGCTCACCTCTGCGGAGAACGGGATGGCTCTTTCGCAAGACAACAACAAGAAGCCCGTCTTTGAGTTGCGCGACGAGGTGCTGCTCAAAGGGCTGAAAGTAGCCAATGGTCCGCAGGTGAATGCCAGCCTTAAACTGTCGTTCTTCCATCCGAAGATGTGGTTTGCGGATGTAACGGTAAGTTACTACGATTGGAACTACCTCTCCGTGGCTCCCTCGCGCCGTATGAAGGGACTCTTCACCGGTGTGCGTGCTGACGGGACACCTGTGAACGGATGGTATGGCGATTCTTATGCGAACGCCATTGAGACCACGGATGGAGGGAACTGCTTGCGGACAACGGATGCTAACGGATTTCCCGAGAATGCGGTGCTGGATGCCAACGGAGTGCCGGTGCTGAAATATCCGTACAACATTCTTTCCATGCAAGAGTCACTTGCCGCCACCAACCCGCTTAACCGCTTTATCATCGATGCCAGCGTAGGGAAGTTGATTTATTTGAAGAATCGTCAGTCGCTGTCTATCAACTTGTCGGTAACGAACCTGACGAACAACACCCACTTTAAGACGGGTGGTTACCAGCAGGCTCGTCTGCCGCGCTTGACTCGCCAAGGCGTAGACGATAGCCAGAACTCCGTTATTTCGCCCAACGCATGGAAGTTCCCCTCAAAGTACTACTACGCATGGGGTGCTAACTTCTTCTTGAGTCTGACGTATAAGTTTTAATTAGTAGCCAGGAACCAAGAGCCACGAGCAAAGATAAATTAGTAAATTTGAAAAATACTACTATGAAACGCATTCATTCTATCATATCGGTTTTTGCTATGTGTTCGTTGTTTGTAGCGATAGCCGGTTGCAATCCTGCCCCGCTGACGGAGGCAGATGTGTTCACCCCCTCCGATGCAGTAGCAGCGATGCTTCAGCCGGGGGATTCCATATATCATCTCAACGATTTTGTGGCGACCTTTATGACCGAGCAGGGCAATTTCCTGAGCGACTCTACCCCCTATCGTACTCGCGCCACCAATGGGGACGGCATCTATCTCTTCTCGTTGGATACCATCCCAACCGATACTATCGGTATCTATATCCGCGGACGTGTATCCACGGATGATTACGGAGGCAATTTCTATAAGAGCATCGTGATACAAGAAATTGTGGATGGCGAGCAGCAGAACCTGCGTTTGTCGGTGGATATAGGTTCCGCCAACGGACTCTACCAAATGGGGCAGGAACTGCTCATCCGCTGCAATGGGTTCTCCATCGGTCGATATGGCGACCAGCCCCAGTTGTGTGTTCCTTCCTATAACAATAATACGTATGCAAGCAGTGCCAATCAGAAAATCGGTTGGATGCCCGGTCGTATTCCCAACGGTATGTTCCGCAACGCTACCACGCTGATTGGCACACCCGCACCGGAGAAACTGCAATACGACACCATCACCATAGCGGACTATATCAACGTAACCAACGAAACGGAAATGCGCAAGATGGACGGACGATTGGTTGTGCTCAAAAACGTGTATTTCACAGGGCAATATGAATATAACGGGCTCAATCCATGCAATACCAACAGCCCTGAGATAGATAAGTATGCGAATGTCTTTGCTCCTACTACGCAGAACGTAGGACATCCGCAGAGCCGTGTTATCTCCGACGGCAAGAACACTACGCTGGTCTCCAACTCAGAGTATAGCAAGTTTGCCTATTTCTATCTCCCGGGAGCTGATTCCACGGGAATTGCCAATTGTGCGAACTATGTAGGTACGGTAACAGGCGTGTTGGGGCAGTTTCGCGATAATGCAAAATACGCGCACGACCAATACGACTGGTCTATCACCCCGCGCAATATAAAGATTAACTCCGTTTGCGACATCAATGATATCGTGATGTTCCACAAAGAGACGGGCGAGCCATGGGTGCCTCAGGAATATAAGAAGTAGGTAATAGGTAATAGGTAATAAGTAATAGGTAATTATGCTCTGTTAAAATCCTCAATTTCTCGCGAGCGTAGCGAGCAGGATTAAACGTGCATTAACGGAGAAATCGTAAATCGTAAATCGTAAATCGTAAATTTGATTTATGAACTGGTTAGACATCCTGTTGCTTCTCCCCTTGCTGGTCGGACTCGTCCGCGGGCTGATGCGGGGACTTATCACTGAGATTATCGCCATTGTGGCGATAATTCTCGGTATAGTAGGGGCCCGCTTATGGGCAACGAAGTTCTCTGCATGGCTTCTCTTGCAATTCGCATGGCCGGAGGCAGTGTGCAACGTAGTAGCCTACGCGCTATTATTTCTGGCAATAGCCATTGTCTTCAATATCATAGGACGCCTGATCTCCAAACTGCTACGGGCTATTCAGTTAGGATTTATCAATCGCCTACTGGGTGGTGTATTCGGTACGCTTAAATGGCTTGCAGTGGTCTTGGTAGCGGTATTTTGCATCCATATGCTGGATTCCTATTTCCATTTCTTGGACAATAGCGAGGTGGTAAAAACCTCCACACTCTATCGTCCGTTTGTGGAGACTGCCAACCAGATTATTCGCTTTATCCCCAACGTAGCCGACTCGGTTATTGTCAATCCGTAGAATAGTGAATACTGTTTATTTCTCATTAGGTGCCAATTTAGGCAACCGTGAGCAAACGCTTATGGAAGCCATACATCTCATGGAGCAACGTATAGGTATCCTCCTGCGTTGCTCCTCATTCTATTATTCAGCACCTTGGGGATTTCAGTCTGAACATTCTTTCTGCAACATCTGTGCCTCCTTTCAAACTGACCTTTCTCCGGAGCAGGTGCTTGCTGAAACGCAAAAGATAGAGAGATCGTTAGGTCGTACACAAAAGAGCTGTCTTGATACCAGCATTGGTACACCCATCTACCACGACCGCACCATAGATATCGACTTGCTACAATACTTTGACCACCAAGGAAAAGAACTAATTATACACACTCGCTTACTTACCCTTCCCCACCCTCACATACACGAGCGCGACTTTGTGCGTGTACCGCTACAAGAAATTTTAGATAGCAAGACCATGTAAAAGCAACTCTTATATTTTACATTTCGACCACCTTCGGCTACTTCAATCAGACTGCAAAGTCTAATAGCCGAAGGCGGTTGATTATTGTAATACCCCACTATGGCACTATTCTGCAAAGTGGTGGTAGGCGCGGAGGAAGTGGCGCAGTTCGGAGAGCAATTGCTGTGTCTCTTGCAGGACATTGAGGTAGAGCAGTGCGGTCTGCTGGGGAAGTGCGGCACTGTTGGTCGTCAAGCGGTCGAGATGCTTCTTGCGCAAAGCGGAGAGGCGGAGTTTGAACGCCTCTATGTCTTGCAAGAGCACATCGTAGGCAGATGCCGTGCCCGCTACCTCCTGAGCACTAATCACTGCCCCCTGACCATTGATATACGCAATGGCTTGGTCATAGTAGCCGGTGGTCTCCTGGGCGATGAGATGGAGTTCCTGCCTCAGGTCTTCGGGTAGAGGGCTAAAGCCGCTGTCAAGGTGCTCGCAGCAGGGCACTGCGATACGCTTCATGCCGTAGAGCATCTGCTCACCGGCGTTGGAGCCGAGGTGAAACCACGTGTTCTTCTCCAGCGAGAGGCTGACGGGTAGTCGGCGCATCGCCATGAGTTCGCGGGAGCGGTTGCGGCGCTTCCACTGCTGCATGTCCTCCAAGTCCTTGCATACGCGGCGCAGGGCACGCAGGTCTTCGGTCTCCATGGCGCAGCAGGTGTCCCAGTAGCGGGTGCGCGTCTGCTGCAACAGTTGGATGGATGCCTTCGCATGGTGCGCTTTCAAGGCTTCCCATACCTCGGCGGGCGCGAGCTTGTCGAGGTTGTCCAGCGGCATGGACTTGTCCGCCAGCGCCTCGGCTTTCGCCTTGCGGCGGGCTTTGACATTGGTTACGATGAGCACGGTGGAGACCACGAGGATGAGCACGAGCATGAGGGCGATACCGCCGCTATGGCAGAACAGGCAGACGAGCATGGCGGCGAGGAAAGCGACCGCGGCTGTGAGGAACCAGCCGCCGATGACGGAGAGCACGCCCGTGATACGATAGACGGCAGATTCTCGCGTCCACGCGCGGTCGGCGAGGGAGGTACCCATGGCGACGATAAACGTAACGTAGGTGGTGGAGAGGGGCAGTTTGAGCGAGGTGCCCATGATGATGAGCAACCCGGCGAGGACAAGGTTAACCGATGCGCGGATGAGGTCGAACGCCGCGCCGTCTGCCATGATGGCTTCGTCCTTATTGAAGCGGCTGTCTATCCATCGGCGCACCTTCTGTGGCAGGATGACCTGCAAGGCGGCGTTGAGGCGGTTCGCTCCGCGCACGAGGCTCTTCGCCACACGGCTGCCGCCGAACATCTCCTCGCCCTCCGCCTGCCGCGAGAGGTTGACGGAGGTCTGCACCACGTTCTGCGCCTTTTTCGAGCACAGGAGCGCCGTCACCATGATGGCGCCCGCGCCGATGAGGAAGAGCGGCGAGGTGCTTGCAGGGGCGTTGAGGGCACCCATCATGTGCTCCGACGCGCCCGCGCCGTTCGCTACGAAGTCTTGGTAGGACGAGAGCGCAGCCAAGGGGACACCCACGAAATTGACCAGGTCGTTGCTCGCAAACGCCAGCGCCAGCGCGAAGGTGCCAAAGAGGATGATGATTTTGAATACATTCACTTTCAGCCAATAGAGCAGTTGCATGAGCAGCGTGCAGCCGGCGAAGATACAGAGCATGAGCAGCGTAGTGTTGTCGGCTATCCATTGGTTCGCCTCGGCAGGCATGTAGGGGCTCTTCGCCATGGTCTTGACGAGCACGAAATAGAAGATGGCGGTGATGCTGAGTCCGCCGAAAAGCCCGATGAACCATCTCAGGCGCGGCTTATAGTTGAAGGTAAAGACAAGGCGCGTAATCCACTGGACGACAGTACCAACGACGAAGGCGATACCTACCGAGAGGAAGATACCGAGGATGACTTGCAGGGCTTTCTCCGTGTTGAGCAGGTCGGAGAACGCCAGCGTGGGGTCATTGGAAACCTTGATACACGCGAGGCAGAAGGTGCCGCCGAGCAACTCGAAGACGAGCGATACGGTGGTGCTGGTGGGCATACCCAGCGAATTGAACACATCGAGGAGGATGACGTCGGTGAGCATGACCGCCATGAAGATACACATGATTTCCTCGAAAGAGAACTGCTCGGGTCGGAAGATACCGTGGCGGGCGATGTCCATCATGCCGTTGCTGACAGCGGCGCCCACAAAGACGCCCACCGCGGCGACGAGGATGATACGCTTGAGAGTGGTTACTCTACTGCCCACCGCCGAATTGAGGAAGTTGACCGCATCGTTCGATACCCCTACCCACAGGTCCACAATCGCCAGCGAGAAGAGGAAGATAATCATCAAAAGATAGAAAACAGACATGGGAAAATTTACGAATTACAAATTACGAATTATGTTTTCGGTGCAAAAGTAATGGAAAGATGTGAAATAAGTGTTATAAAATTGTTAAGTTTTTGTTAACAAGAGGTCTTTGTCCGGGTGCGCAGGCGTCCTCGCTTGCTGTCCCCTGCCTTGCCCCCTCCCCGCAGGAGAGGCGGGGGAGTTTGGCTGCGCACCCCGGGAGTCTATGGTGCGGCCTGGAGACCGCACCTCCTTGGGGTTTTGAAATTTCGTTGCAAAGGTACTACATATTTTTGCCGTTTGTTGGTCAAGTACGCCCAATAATTACGGGGAGGGTGTTTTTTTGCAGGCGTCCTCGCCTGCTTCGCCTCCATTAAGCCCATTAAAGGTCGTTTAAACTGATACACTTTTTTATGCCTTTTACAACTACTCCGACAAAAATCCTTCCTAATCTCTGCAAGGGCGTAGCCCGC
>CAMFEN010000041.1 GCA_945949375.1 uncultured Bacteroidales bacterium
CGCTGCTCGTCTCCTCTGTCCACTTCGCATAGAGTGTAACATTCTGCGCGATGCTTGCGCCTGCTACGGCGGCGAGCGACAGACCGGCATTGGTGTACCAGCCGTCGAAAATCCATCCTGCTGCTGTCGGGGTTGGAAGCGGATTAGGCAAATTCGTACCGCTTTCCGATGGTATCGCTTCGCCATGACCATTTAATTCGTAGGTGATGGTGTATGCTGTGGTAGCACCATAGCGCACGCATATACCATATATATTCACGCCGCTGCTCGGGCTATACACATATATCTCGCTTGCGCCGCCGGTATAGGTGATGGTGCTCTTTGCAGGAGCAGCCGCAGGAGCCGATGCAGTGCCTATCTCTGTTCCGCCAAAACTGCCGGAACGTACAGTCAGACTGCGGTCTGCTTGCGTAGTACTGCTCGACTGCGCATAGATATCAATAGCGCAAGGTCCTGTTACCGCAAAGTGCAAATGACGATAATTAGTATTGCCGCTGCCGCCTAACTTCAGACGATGAGAGAATTCCGTACCTTCTATGGTCTTTTTGTTGGCATCCACAACGACGGTACCCGTCGAGTTAGCCACAATGGTTAAGCCGTTCACGGTCTTTGTCGCACTGATTGTCTCTGCAGCACTCCACTGCCAGCATTGGTCGGAAGATGCCACCGCCTCCGTCCATTTCGCATACAGCGTCATGTCTGTCGTTACGCTCATGGTAGCGCGCTCGTGCACGCCTGATCTTTATACCAACCGCCGAATACCCAGCCGCTCTCGGTGAGTGCCTCCGGCTCTATCAATTTAGAGCCACTACCTACCGTAACAGCAGCGGGCGCAGTGCCATGCCCGTTATTGTTGTAGGTTACGGTATATGCCTGTGCCCATTGGGCATAGAGCGTGGTGTTTCCGGTCAGTACAATCACGCCTTGGTCAGCGTACGCCGTGCCGCTACCGTTGGATGCCGTGTTCCATCCGGCAAATGCTTTCCCGGAAGGCGCGGTGAAAGTGCAAGGATTAAGCGTCGTGTTCGCTCCCTCATACCCCTCTTGCGCATTCATACTTCCGCTACCACCATTGGCATTGAAAGTAACCGTATATTTCACGCGCGACACACTGCATCCGCTGGCTACTGAGCCGTCTGTGCCGACAATCAGGGTCGCCCCTGCACCGCAGTCCGAGTCGGTAACGGCAGTCTTTGCCTCTGCTGCACTCGCATATTTAGTATAGAAATACGACGGGGCAGATACTGTCCCGTACTCTGATGGCAAGCCATTGGCTGACTCCGTATTCACAAACTTCACAGGGTTCTTCGTGCTGTTGTAAGACTTGTAGATATTCGATGCTTTCGGACCGCCGGCAAACGTACACAACTCGATATACGCGCTCACATTCTCCGGACCGATATAGTAACTCGCATTCGAACTATTCCAATAGCAACCAAGGAAATGCAAATCTGCATTGCGACAGCGAATCATACGCTGCATACATCCCTCATCAAACCAAAGATAAGCGTATGTAACGTTGTATGTCCCGTCGGAGGGCTTATCCGAACCGGAGGAGCCCAATAGGCTGACGAAACGGTGGTCTTTATCCCCCGAAGCATCGCCGGGACCATTGGGGTGATAAGGTTTATCATAGTGGAAACGACACCAACTGATGGTGATATTATCGGAAGTGTTCTTGATATCCATGCAGTCGTCCACCGCGTCGGAGAAGTCGCAGTGGTCTATCCATGCGTTGGTAACGCTCTGCAAAGTGATATGGTCGCGCCCGTCGCAGTCGTATGCACCCGGACCTTCCAAGGTCAGGTTACGGATAATCAGGTTGTCTATACGGGTAAACTCGAAGATACCGGTCAGTTTGTTGCCATCAGCTTTGGCTACGTCCCAGTTGGTGGCGATAATCTTCACCCCGGGCAACGCCATCAGCGTCAGGTTTGCGCCGTCTTTCACTTGTATCACACCATCTACGGTGATATCTTTTGTGATGATAATCACTTTGTTGGTGGGATTGCTTAACGCGGACTTCAGTTCGGAAAGCGTGCTCACCAAGGTCGGCGTAGCACTGCCGCCGGTTGCTCCGGCGCCGTAACCAAAGGGGGTAATGCCTACCGTCTGTGCATGCATCGGTAGCAGGCAGACTGACAACAACGCAATCAAAAAAGAGAAAATTCTTTTCATTGTATTAGATTTTTAAGGATTGTTACACGGTTGTGGGGTAATAGCAGGCGGGCGTATTATAGCAGGCGAGGACGCCTGCGTACCCGGACAGTGCCTGCGTACCCGGGCAGGATTTGTCGAGGATGATATATCATTGCATTTTCATCGTTCAAAAGATGATTATTTCCGCAATTTCATCAGCAAATAGATGACATCCTACCAAAATTTCGATGACAAAGGTAAAAGAAAGCATTAAATTATGCAAATATCACGCGCGAAATACCCATATTATCCTATATTTCTGCCAATTATTTCTGTTATATTTGCTAAATAGTGTAAAAAATAATCCATTTGTCAATTTTTCTCATTCGAAGCTGTGTCCCCTTCTGCAGACATGATAGTTTGTAAAATATGACCATCTTAACATGCAAAAGAATTTTATACCCTGCAAAATAGCAAATATGAAAAAATTGTGTCAATTATTCCACATTTTTATAGGTAAAAAGCACTATCTTTGCAACCGAATCGGAAAATTGCAAAGTAGAGTTTGCAAAATCAACGAAAATCAACTAACTAAAATCAATACAGATGAAGCCTTTTATGGATAAAGATTTCCTGCTGCAGACGGAGACTGCGCAGGAGTTGTACCACGAGCATGCGGCTAAGATGCCGATTATTGACTATCACTGCCACTTGATTCCGCAGATGGTGGCAGAGAACAAACGTTTTGAGTCGATTGCACAGATTTGGTTGATGGGCGACCACTATAAGTGGCGTGCCATGCGTTCCAACGGCGTGGACGAACGTTTCTGCACAGGCAAGGACACCACCGATTGGGAAAAATTCGAGAAATGGGCGGAGACTGTGCCTTACACCTTCCGCAATCCGCTCTACCACTGGACGCATCTGGAACTCAAGACCGCTTTCGGTATTGAGGAACGTTTGAACCCTGAGACCGCCCGCGCTATCTATGACAAGTGCAATGACCTGATCGCAAACGACCCGAAGTTCTGTCCGCGCGGACTGATGAAACACTACAGTGTGGAGCTCGTTTGCACAACCGATGATCCGGCAGACTCGCTCGAATGGCACAAGATAGTAAAGGACGATCCGACGGCAGAGGTACGCATGTTGCCCACATGGCGTCCGGATGCAGGTATGAACATCGAAGCGGCTACGTGGAAAGCCTATATCGAGAAATTAGCAGCCGTAGCAGGTATGGATATCGTTACCTTTGCGGATTTAGTGGCTACTTTGCAGAAACGCCATGACTTCTTCGAGTCGATGGGTTGCCGCCTGTCTGACCACGGAATAGAGGAGTTCTACGACGAGCCGTACACGGATGCTGAAATCAATGCTATCTTCCAAAAAGCACTTGCAGGCAAGGAACTCTCGACGTATGAGATTCGTCAGTACAAACACGCGTACCTGCATGCACAAGCAGAGATGGACTATGCTTCCGGTTGGACACAGCAGTACCACTACGGTGCGATTCGTAATAACAACAGCAAGATGTTCGCGCAACTCGGTGCAGACACGGGCTTTGACTCGATTGGTGAGTTCACGACGGCGAAGGCAATGAGCCATTTCTTGGATGAGATGAACAGCGAAGGACACTTGGCTAAGACCATTCTCTATAACCTCAACCCGTGTGCTAACGAAGTGATTGCCACCATGTTGGGCAACTTCCAAGACGGCTCTGTAGCAGGTAAGATCCAGTTTGGTTCGGGCTGGTGGTTCCTTGACCAAAAGGACGGCATGGAGAAACAGATGATGGCGCTGTCAAACCTCGGTCTGTTGAGCCGCTTCGTGGGTATGCTCACCGACAGCCGCTCGTTCCTCTCGTATCCGCGCCATGAGTACTTCCGCCGCACGCTCTGTAACGTCCTCGGCAACGACATTGAGAACGGCATGATTCCCTACACGGGCTACGAGAAAGCCCGCGTACAACAGATGGTAGAAGACATCTGCTACAACAACGCGAAAAACTACTTTAATTTCTAATATAGAACGCGCTTCGCGCTGTCAGACCGTCTATCAACTGTCAGACCGCTGATGCTGAAAGACCACGCTTCGCGCTGAACGACTGATATGCAATTTGGAAACTAAATCAGTCATTCAGCAAAGCGGTCGGACAGCAGGCGAGGACGCCTGCGTACCCGGACAGCAAAGCGGTCTAACAGCGTAGCGCTCAAAAACAATCAACAACAATGGCAAAAATTGTAACATTAGGCGAGATTATGCTTCGCCTGTCGCCTGCGGGCAACGACCGATTCATTCAGAGTGAGAACTTCCGTATCATCCCCGGTGGTGGTGAGGCGAATGTGGCTGTTTCGTGCGCTAACTATGGACACGAGGCTATCTTCGTAAGCAAACTGCCGAAACACGAGATTGGGCAGATTGCGGTGAACGCACTGCGTCGCTATGGTGTGAACACCGATTTCGTAGCGCGTGGCGGCGACCGCGTAGGTCTCTACTATTGTGAGACCGGCGCTTCTATGCGTCCTTCGAAGGTCATCTACGACCGTGCGCACTCCGCTATTGCAGAGGCTGACCCTTCGGACTTCGACTTTGATGCTATCATGGAAGGCGCACAGTGGTTCCACTGGAGCGGTATCACTCCCGCTATCTCCGACAAAGCAGCAGAGATCACCAAGTTGGCTTGCGAGGCAGCAAAGCGCCACGGCGTAACGGTTTCGGTGGACCTCAACTTCCGTAAGAAACTGTGGACCAGCGAGAAAGCCATCTCTATCATGCGCCCGCTGATGCAGTATGTAGATGTATGTATCGGCAACGAAGAAGACGCTGAACTATGCCTCGGCTTCAAGCCCGATGCAGACGTAGAGGGCGGCGAGACCAATGCAGAAGGCTACAAAGGCATCTTCGAGCAGATGATGAAGGAGTTTGGCTTTAAGTATGTGGTTTCTACCTTGCGCGAGAGCTTCTCCGCTACCTTCAACGGCTGGAAAGCCATGATTTACGACGGCAAGGAGTTCTACCAGTCTAAACGCTACGAGATTAACCCGATTATCGACCGTGTGGGCGGTGGCGACTCGTTCTCCGGCGGCTTGATTCACGGTATGCTTAAGTATCCGGACAATCAAGGTGCCGCCCTTGAGTTCGCTGTTGCTGCAAGTGCATTGAAGCACACTATCAATGGTGACTTCAACCTCGTCAGCGAGGATGAAGTGATGAGTCTTGCAGGTGGAAATGCAAATGGTCGCGTTCAAAGGTAATGAGAAATTATGGCAAAGTTTGATAAGTTTCAGGTGATGGCCAAGATTGCGGCTGCACCTATGGTCCCTGTTTTCTACCACAAAGATGTGGAGGTTTGCAAGAACGTGATAAAGGCTTGCTATGCAGGTGGCGTGCGCGCTTTTGAGTTTACTAACCGCGGCGATTTCGCCCACGAAGTGTTCGGCGAGTTGAGCAAGTGGGCAGCCGTAGAGTGCCCTGAGTTGGCGCTGGGTATCGGCTCCGTAGTGGATGCACCGACGGCTGCGCTCTATCTGCAATTAGGTGCAAACTTCGTGGTAGGTCCGCTCTTTAATAAGGATATAGCAATAGTATGCAACCGCCGTTGCGTAACCTACTGCCCGGGCTGCCTCACTCCTTCGGAGATTGGCGCGGCGCAGGAGGTAGGCTGCGACTTCACCAAGGTCTTTCCCGGCGATGTGGTAGGACCGAACCTCATCAAGGGCTTGATGGCTCCGATGCCGTGGTCGAAAATCATGGTTACCGGCGGCGTGGCTCCCGAGAAAGAGAACTTGGAGAAATGGTTCAAGGCAGGCGTGTTCTGCGTAGGCATGGGCAGCAAACTCTTCCCGAAAGAGGTCATCGCTGCACAAGACTGGGCGGCTATCTCTGCCAAGTGCCAAGAGTGCTTTGAGGCTATCAAGGCAGTAAAATAATAAGGCTAATCCATAGCGGCTATAGTAACTATAGCATTTATAGTGGCTATAGCCGCTATTCATAACCCACTAAAAAGCAATAATTGAGTATCATGAGTACACAAAAGAAACTTATGACCAACTGGCGCTGGTGGCTCTGCTCGTTGCTATTCGTGGCAACGACGGTGAACTACCTCGACCGCCAAGTGTTATCCCTCACCTACGAGGAGTTTATCAAACCTGAGTTCCACTGGACGGACTCCGACTACGGAACCATCACCAGTCTCTTCTCCATCTTCTACGCTATCGCATGCTTGTTTGCCGGCAAGTTCGTGGACTGGATGGGTACGAAGAAGGGCTACCTCTGGGCTATCGGCGTATGGTCGGCAGGTGCATGTATGCACGCCGCTTGCGGTATCGTTACGGCGCATATCGAAGGTTTAGAAAGCGTAGCGGCTATGCGTGCTGTGGAAGCAGGCTCGAATGTGGCTTTGGCTGTCGCCACCACCTCGGTATATCTTTTCCTTCTCTGTCGCGGTATCCTCGCGCTGGGTGAGGCGGGTAACTTCCCTGCTGCCATCAAGGTAACGGCGGAGTATTTCCCGAAGAAAGACCGTGCGTTTGCTACCTCGCTCTTCAATGCCGGTGCATCTGTAGGCGCTTTGGCGGCTCCGCTCTGCATCCCGCCTTTGGCAAAACACCTCGGATGGGAGATGGCATTCATCATCATCGGTGCGCTGGGCTTCATCTGGATGTTCTTCTGGCAGTTCATGTACGACAAACCCGAGAAATCGAAGCATGTGAACGAGGCAGAGTTGGCGTATATCCACCAAGACGATGAGGCGGAAGCAGAGGCTGCGAAAGCCGCTGCACAGACCGAGGAGAAGGCTATCCCGATGCTTAAATGTTTCGGCTACAAGCAGACTTGGGCATTCATTGTGGGCAAGTTCTTCACCGATGGCGTATGGTGGTTCTTCCTCTTTTGGGCACCGTCTTACTTCCAAAACCAGTTCGGCTACAAAGCATCTGACCCCATGGGGCAAGCCCTTATCTTTACGCTCTATGCGATAGTAACCATCCTCTCCATCTTTGGTGGCTACCTGCCTAAGTTGTTCGTAGAGAAAAAGGGTATGGAGCCGTATAGCGGTCGTATGCTCTCGATGCTGCTTTTCGCCTTCTTCCCGTTGGTAGCACTGTTAGCACAGCCGCTTGGTGCACAAAGCGCATGGTGGCCTGCTATCCTGATTGGTTTGGCAGGTGCCGGACACCAAGCATGGTCGGCTAACCTCTTCTCCACCATCGGCGATATGTTCCCCAAATCGACCATCGCTACCATCACAGGTATAGGTGCGATGGCGGGCGGTATCGGCTCTATGATTATCCAAAAGAGTGCCGGTGCCTTGTTCACCTACGCAGAGAATGCCGGTGCAGCATTCACTTTCTTAGGCTTTGAAGGCAAACCTGCAGGCTACTTCATCATGTTCTGCTTCTGCGGCATCGCCTACCTTGTCGCATGGAGTATCATGAAAGCTTTGGTTCCCAAGCACAAAGCAATCAAAGCATAAGTTTATTATTCTACCTATATAAGCAACCGTTCGAGATAGTCGGGCGGTTGTTTTGTTTGTATTATGTACGTATTTTGATACAATAATACATTTTTATTTGCATAAATCGAGAAAAAACGATACCTTTGCATGCAAATTTGTTATTCCCCTCGCGGCTATGCCCCATGCTGTGTCCGGGTACGCAGGCGTCCCCGCCTGCTAAATCGTAAATCGTAAATATTATGTTGTATATTCCAGCTCCTGAAGGCAAGCGCCTTGTTTGGTATTTATCGATGGAAGAGTATCTGGCGCAACATGCGACAGAG
>CAMFEN010000042.1 GCA_945949375.1 uncultured Bacteroidales bacterium
TCAATAACATTGTTACCTTCACCTTCTTTAGGGTTGTCTTGACCTTGGATGCGTTGAACCGTGTAATCTACTTTTACATCACCAATTTGGAGATGGCTGTAAGCGGTGTCCGTCATCATACCTACTACCTTGTAAGTAGTTTCATACGCATTGTACACCTCAAAAGCCTCACCTGTGATGAAATTTTCCCCGGCGGGAACTGTCACCTTGTCTTTAGTGTTGAACTCAACGCCGGCTGCGTTCTTGTCGCCTGCGGTAGGCAAATAGTGGAACTCCACCGCTGCCATCATGCTCATGCTTGCAGCCACCGCTGCAGCCAAAAAGAAAATCTTTTTCATGATTGTAATAAATTTTAAGTTAGTAAAAGATTGATTTGTTTATAAGAATAAGATTATTCTTGTTTTTCCCCATTAAAAGTATTGCTGAAAATTACGCTTTTGTATCCCTCTTTGCCGAAACTTGCGAACGACATAGTAAGCTTGTTATTGGAGATACGTCCATAGATAGCCTGACCAATACCATTTCCGCCGGATTCGTTTTGGAAAACAATATCATCACCGGCGTGAGCGACATTCGTCAATCCGCGTAAGTTCCATTTGGCTTGTTCGGATTTGATATAGATAAAACATTGATTCTCCAAACTGTCTTTGAATACTTCTAACTCAATAATGCCGTCATCATATATCGTTTCTTTTCCTGAACTTGAAGATACGCTCTTCCATACGCCCTTATAGACACCTGCTGCATCTTGCGCTGCGGTATGCTCATACACGCGAACGGGGTCGGTATTTTTGCAACTGAAGAGGCATAATACAAATGCCATCATCCATAGACCAAAGAACTTTTTCATAATACGATTAACTTGATTTACGGTTTCACAAAATGATTAGTATCCTTTGTTTTGATCGGCCTCAGTGATAGAATTGTTGGAGTTGATCTCGGCTTGTGGAATAGGACGATACCACTTGATGTCTCCCGCTGCATTGCTCATGCGCGCTACAGCGTTTCCTGCCAACTCCGTATTGAAGATATTGTTGTAGCGAACCAATTGCTTGGTGCGTCGCAGGTCCATCCATCGGTGTCCCTCCGCGTATAACTCGCGTGCGCGCTCATCGAGCACTAAGTCAATGGGGGTGTTGGTGAATGCGCCGTAGATGGATGCGTATGGCGAGGTATAGGCAGCAAAGGTAGTAGCGGCTACGCCGGCGCGAGCGCGGACGGCATTGATATATGTCTCCGCAGCTCCCTCATCGCCAGCCATCAAAGCCGCTTCGGCAGCCACGAGATAGATATCCGACAGATGGAGCACGACAATATCGCGGTAACCATTGGTTTTATTTACAGCAATCGCCGAAGAGTTGGGGTCGTCAAACTTCTTTACTACGGGCGCCGCAGACATACCAGGCTTGGTATTGACGAACTGCAAATAATCCACTTCTTCTGCACCGGCTTTCACATTGGGGTATGTCATCAGTACGGTCATGGCATCGTTGGTGCAGGTACCCATCACCAATTGTGCTGCATGTTCGGTTTGGTATGCGCTGACGGTGTTAACGGGCGTAGTGCCGGAGAAGAACTTGCGGTGGATAGGCATCGTGTCAAGTGCGGCTTGGTCGGCATTGTAGTAAGCATAGTAGCCTACCGTCCCCCAACCGCCTGCCTCGCAGTTGTACATAGTTGTCATAAACGTGCCTTCATAGCGCTCGTCTTCCGCCGTCCAGAGATAACTGGATTTTGGGTTGGAAGCGTGCAAGCCGTCCACATACTTCTCGCCGCTGGAGGTGCAATCACCATAGTAGGAGCCAAATGTGTTTTGCAGTCCGTGTCCACCGGTCTTGAGTTCACCGGGCCACCCTGCGCGGTCGTACTGCACTGCGAACAATACTTCCTCATTGGCTTCGTTCTTCGGGCTCCATTTATCTTCAAAGGAGAGGGTGAGGCTTTGGTTATTGATTGCCTCTTTTGCCCATTTTTGTGCTTCTTGGAAACATGTCTTATCGCCTATTGCATAGGTGCCTTGTGCCGCATCGTTGAGAGTAGTATTCAAGTCCCATCCGGCAGCGAGATACACTTTCGCCAAGAGAGCTTTTGCCGCACGGCGAGATGCTGTACCATCGGAAGCGGTCTCGGGAAGCGAGGTATCGGTTACAATGTTTGTCAAATCGCTGATGAGCGATTCGTAGAGCGTTTTCAACTCCGTGCGAGGATATTCCCGTTTGGAATCATTGATATAGGAGTTGGTATAAGGTACTCCGCCAAATTGTTGCGACAAGATGTAATAGCAGTAGGAACGCAGGAACACCATCTCAGCGGTGTATTTGCCCGCATTGTCGTATTGTATCGTAGCATTCGCCATATTGATACAAGCGTACAAATCGGCATACAGCGACTTTACATCAGCGTTCTCCGGCGTGATGGTATATTGGTCAAACTGTGTGCCGGATTTTTTGTTGCTTGCCATGTAGAGGTCAACACCTTCTTCATAGACATCCACACGAGCCACCACGGGTTTGAGCAATGAGTAAGCATATACTCGCAACGTCGCAGGGTCGTTAGAGAAATAACCTTCTGCTTCTTGCCCGCCGGTGGTCTTGTTTTCCGGTGTTAGAAACTGCTCACAACCGGTGAGGCACATGCCAGCCAGCAAGAGCAAAACCCAAGATTTTATGATAGTAGTTTTCATGATTTACGAATTACGATTGACGATTGACGAAATTAGAATTTTAGGCTGAGCCCCACTTGCGTATTGATGGTAGCAGGTGCATCGTTCGAAAGAGATGTGTTTGCCCACTCGGGGTCGAATCCTCGATACGAAGTGAAGCAGAGAGGATTGGTAACCGTGCAATAGATACGCAATTTCTGGATATGGAGTTTATCCAACGCTTTCTTTTGCAGGCTGTATGCCAACGTGATATATTTCACCTTCAAGAAACTTGCATCTACAATCTTGTTGCATCCGTCCAACCAGTATGGATTGCCGATGCCTGAGTTAGCAGAGGCATTGTTCGGGAAAGGATAGGAGCCATAGTGGGTCGTCTCTTGGTAAACAGGATTGATATAGGTACCATTCTCGCTGATACCGTCGCAATCAATGAGTGTGCCGGCGGGAATATAGTAGTCCATATTCATACGCATACGTCCGCGGTCGGAGTAGTTGAGATACTCGCCGTAGAACTCAGATTGAACGGTTTGTCCCCACTTGCCATAGAGCGAGAACGCAAACTCAAAGCCCTTGTAGGTTAGGGTAGAGGTGAGCGATGCGGTCAGTTTGGGGTCGGACGAGTAAATCTTCTTATCAGCATCGGAGAACTTGCCATCGCCATTGACATCTAAGATGATAGGCTGTCCTTCCGTCCAACCATAGCAAGCATAGTAGTAGTCCGCTTCTTTTATTTCGTTGCCAACAGCATCTTTGCCGAACTTCTGAATAGCAATCTCGGTATTAGGGATAGTCATCATCTTGTCGCTGACGATTCCCACCCATTGGTAGTCGTACACATTGTTGATAGGTTGCCCGATGAAGAGTCCATCGTTGGGCATATCCGTTCCGCTACCGTTGATTTCGAGCACTTCGTTGTGGTTGTGCGCAAAGGTGAACGATGTTTCCCAACGCCAGTTGTTGACATCTACATTCACTGTCTTCAGCCCGATCTCAATACCGCGGTTAAGCACAGACCCCACGTTGGTAACTACGGACTGTCCGCCAGCCTCAAGAGGCAACTCTACGGAATAAAGAAGGTCTTTGGAAACTTTATTGTAGAAATCAAATGTACCTGTGATGCGGTCGCGAACAAAGCCGAAATCAAATCCCGCATTCCACTCATAACTGGTCTCCCATGTCAGGTTCGGGTCAACGATGGCGTTAGGATAGTAGCCGGTGGCGTAACTGCTGCCGAACGGATAGTAGATAGGACCTGCAACACTCTGCTGGGTCGCATAGTTCCCGATACCGCTATTATTACCCGTTACACCATACGATAGACGCCATTTCCAGTTGGTGAGCCAAGTGGCCTCTTGTGCCCAGCTCTCTTCGGACATACGCCATGCGAGTGCCGCAGACGGGAACCAACCCCATTGATGCCCTTTGGCAAACTTAGACGATCCATCGGCACGAACCGTAGCGGTAACCATATACTTGCCGGCGTATGAATAGTTAGCACGTACAGCGAAAGAAGCCAAGGAGTTTTCGGTGTAGGAGGTAGTGCTATTGCCGGCATCATACGAGCCGGTAGCGAGGTTATACCAGAGCGTACCATCCATGACTCCGGTGTATTTCCAATAGTTGTAGTTGGTTTGATAGTGTGCGAGGGAGAAAAGCCCCATCACGTTCACGCTATGCTTCTCGTTGAACGTCTCTGCATAGGTGATGGTGTTGTCCCATGTATAGTTAAAGTTCTGATTCTTCGTCAGTTGTGCCACGTTTCGATCATAGTCAGAGACCAAGGTGTTGTCAAACTGTCCGAGGGTATAGTTATCGTAGTTAGGTGCAAACAATGTCTTGAGCGTCAGTCCTTTGACGGGAACAACTTGCAGGTAGATATTACCCATCGCGCGCCATGTTTGTTTTTGCTTGGTGCGGTTTGCCATATAGAGCAGAGGCGATACTTGGTCGGAGAACTGGTATTTAGCAACCGAATTCAGGGCTTCGTAATTACCCGGCTTCTCAATGATATTCCCTTCCTCATCATAAGGTTGCATAAAGGGATTCATACGATAGGCAATCTTCACGGCATCATCGTTAGCGTAGTCGTTGCCCATCCATGAGAGGTTGAAGTTGATACCTGCCTGCACATATTTGTTGATGGTGGCATCAATCGAGCTCTTCAGGTTGATACGTTTCTGCTCATCACCGATGTAGATACCTTTGTCTTGGTTGAATCCCACGCCGAAGTGGTAAGCCACATGCTCGCTCGAACCATTGACCGCCACGTAGTGGTTTTGTTGGAAACCGGTGCGGGTAACGAGGTCCATCCAGTTGGTGGTCTTGCCTTCCTTCATCAATTCTTTGAGACGATATTGCCCTGCATATTGCTCAGTGCTTTCCGTCTTCCCATCGTTGTAGCAAGCCATCTGCTCATAGCCTGCCATGTTATAAACAGGTTGTCCGCTGGATGCAATGCTGGAACCGCCGGCATAGCCCAAGAACTTGAGGAAACGATAATTATAAAACTCCTGTGCGTCCATGAACATATCCATACGGGTAGGACTGACAGCTCCCACATACATGTCATAACTGATGGTCGGTTTCTTTTCTTTCTTCCCCTCAGTGGAGCCGGATTTGGTGGTAACTTGTACCACACCAGCCGTCGCGCGCGAACCATATATAGCTGTGCTGGATGCGTCTTTCAGTACATCTATACGCGCTATGTCTTGCGGGTTGAGCCAATCAATGTCATCGCATATGATACCATCCACGACGTAGATAGGTTTCGTATCGGAGTTGGTGGATGATTTACCGCGTATTTCTATATCAAATCCGCCGCCGGTACGACCGGTAGATTGCGTGATGTTCACACCGGCAACCTGCCCTTGCAGCGCTTCTACAACGCCGGTAGTACCTTTTGCTGTAATAGCATCACTTCCCACGGAGGTTACAGAACCCGTCAAGTCGTTTTTCTTCATCTGACCATAGCCGACTACCACTACTTCTTCAAGGACTTCGGTGTCTTCGGAAAGTGTTACCTTAATGACCTTTTGGTTGCCCACGGGTAGTTCTTTGGACGCGTACCCCACGTAGGAGAAGACGAGGATGTCGCTCGGAGCGACGTTGTCTAATGTGAAGTTACCGTCGAAATCGGTAATGGAACCTGTGGTGGTTCCCTTCACCTGTATGCTCACGCCAATTAGCGGTTCTCCGGCATCGTCTATCACGGTACCGCTTACCGTCTGCTGCGCATACGCAAGAAGGCACGACACACTCAATATAAGAGATGTCAGCACCTTTTTGAGAGAAGTAAAATAGTTCATGAAAAGTAGTGTTTTTATTGTATTGTCTTTTAGGCTGTTTCGGGTGAAAAGTGGGACTTTGGGGTGGGTAAATCAAAAGGGTCGTTTCAGTTTACCCACTTTAATTAACTTTTTCTTTCCTTTTCTTTGTTGATTTTTCTCATCTTTTGCCATACGGCAAGAGGTGGGAGTATTGTTTATTCCTCTGCCTTCGCGTCTCTACGGGGTATGTCTAAACGACCGTTTAGTTTGCCTCATACGATGATGGGATTGTGCATCGGAATACGGTGCAAAGGTAGTATATTTTTTTTAATTCTGCAAATTGTAGTTTACAAAATGGCATATTTTTTCGTATTTTTGTTGATTTGCATGCTAAAAGTGATAGATTTTACACATAAACAAATGGATTTTTACACAAAATCACTCAGAATGTATGTTGCATATATGACGCTATGCACTTTATGTATATATCGCCACGATGATTTTATTGCGTTAAAAATCTCTAAAGATAAATGCGGATATGAGGGTGTGTCAAAAATAGCATGACACCCCCTTTTTTTGTTATAGCGAGGTTATAGATACACCTACATGCCATTGATTTCCGATGAGCCCTCAATGAGCAGAATGTAATAGGAGATTCACAAGTATGTAATAGGTTATTATTAGGTTATTATTAGGTTATTATTAGGTTATTATTGGGTGATTATTGGGTGATTCAGCTGCCTATATCGAACAAAATAATGACAACATCCGCTGCCAAAAAAGTGTGTCAAGCTATTTTTGACACACCCCCATGCCCTGCATTAATCGTAAATATAAGTTCCCAAAACAATTTTCTAAGCAGGCGGGGACGCCTGTGCACCCGGACAATACCCTCTAAATCTCCCTTAAAGGGAGACTTTATAGCAGGCGGGGACGCCTGCGCACCCGGACTGTTTTTATGCAAATTTGAATTTAGGTGGTGTTGCAATAGAAAAAAACAGTAAAATTTGGATAATTCAAAAAAAAGCAGTATCTTTGCCGCGATTTTGCAGGATATAGTTAGTCTTAGTTATCATGTTTAATAGAGTTGCTATATTAGGTTCCGGCAGTTGGGCGACCGCATTGGCGAAGATAGCCTTGCAGAACCAACCGAAGATAAACTGGTATATTCGTCGTCAGGAAGTGATCGATGAGTTTATCGCTACCGGCAAGAACCCATCATATCTGTCGATTGCGCAGTTTGATACCAGTCGTATCCGTTTTTCCTCCGATATCAATAGCATTATTTCTCAGTCGGATATCCTGATTTTGGCTATCCCTTCTCCGTATGTTAGGCAGTCGCTTAACAAGATTCGTCGTAACATGACGCACAAGATAGTTATCTCGGCAGTGAAGGGAATGATACCCGATGAGAACATGATAGTTACGGACTATCTGCACAGCCGCTTTAACATTCCACAGGAGCAGTTGGGTATCATTGCGGGTCCGTGTCATGCGGAGGAGATAGCATTAGAGCGTCTGTCGTATTTGACGATAGGCTGCGAGAAGTTAGAGCAAGCGGAGGAATGGGCATCGCTGTTTCGAACCCCGTTCGTACATACCACGACGAGCACAGACGTGATAGGATTGGAGTACTCAAGCGTGATGAAAAATATCTATGCGATAGCCGCAGGCATGTGCCAAAGCCTGCACTATGGCGATAATTTCATCTCTGTGCTGATGACCAACGCCATACAGGAGATCAAGCGATTTGCTGCTGCCACCTCGCCCGTGCACCGCGATATCACGGCAAGCGGATACTTGGGTGATATGCTCGTTACCGCCTACTCGAAGTTCTCCCGCAATAGGCAGTTCGGACAGATGGTAGGCATGGGTTACTCGGTGAAAGCCGCGCAGATGGAGATGGAGATGGTGGCGGAAGGATATTATGGTACGCGCGCGATATACCTTGCCAACCAGCGTATGCAGGTG
>CAMFEN010000043.1 GCA_945949375.1 uncultured Bacteroidales bacterium
TGCCGCGCGAGATGGCGGCGGGATCCTGCCCCTGCAGCTCGTCATGCGCCGTGTAGATATAGCCCACGCGTATGTTGCACCATGTGCCGAGCGTCTCGCGAATTACCACCTTTGTGCCCTCGTGTATGGTGAAGAGGTCGGTTCCGGAGCGGTCGGGCGAGGACTTGGCATTCACCACCCCCTGCGTGATGACAGCTTCGTCGCGGGCTACGTCGCGGCGGTGTAGCGAGGTGGCATTTGCAGCGCACCAGATGCAGAACAGCAGGGCAATCCAGCCGATGTAGAACGCTATCTTGCGGAGAACGGTTGCATGCCCGAGCAGGAACGCCATTGTCCCGACAAGGAAGAGCACAAACAGTCCGATACTTAGCCATAGCCAAGTGTTCTCCGGCAGCAGGTTGCGGAAGGCTTTCGCCCAGTTGCCCAGGAAGAATGCCTGTGTGTCGGAGATGTTGTCGATAATCTTTGACTGTGCGAACTCAAGGTTGTACTTCGCATCTTTGAGGTTAGGCTTGTGCCGCAACGCCCGCTCGTAGGCGAGGATAGCTTGCGCCAGCTCCCCCTGCTTGAAGCAGGCATTGCCTAAGTTGTATTGCAGATACGCCAGTGCCTCTCGGTTGCTCTCTGCGGGGTACTCGGCAATGAGGGCACGGTATGCCTCGGCTGCCTGCGCATACTTCCCCGCGGCGTAGAGCGCATTAGCATCTGTGAAGGTGGTCTGTGCCAATATAGGGCAGATTACGAGGAACGACAGGCAAGTGGCTATCAGTATTTGAAAAGACTTTTTCATATTCGTTTTAGTGGTCAGTGGTTGGTATATAGTGGTCTTTTAGCAGGCGGGGACGCGCACCCGGGCGCTTCAGGCTTTGCTCTCGAGTTGGTCTATTATTTGCGTAGCGGCGGAGTAGAGTTGCTCTTTGCTTTGCGCCGCGGAAGGAGCATAGCGGGCAAACTCTGCATCAGACAGCACACGGTTGACCTCTGCGATAATCTCTTCGTCCACGCCCTTCCCGCGCAGGATAGAGGCGATATTGTCCTTGTTGAGGTCTGCCGTCGGCACACTCAGCCGGTCGCTCAAGTATGTCCATAGCGCCTGCTCTATCTCGGCGTAGAACGCCTCGCTCTCACCTGATTTCATCAGTTGTGCCGCTTTCTTCAGTCGTTTTTGCGCCACCTTGTTTGCATGCTTGGAGCGCACGCGCTTGATGTCGGCATTCTCTTGGATACGCTTGTGGAAGAGTGCAAAGAGCAAACAAGCGATGATTAGTGGCAATACATACCCCGCCCACGCATACTGCCACAATAGCGGAGTTGCGGGGTTAGCCGGCTTGGCTGCCGCCAGTTCGCCCGTGTAGATATAGCGGATGTCGGTGCCGAGGGTCTTGATATCCTCTTTGTTCACATAGTTGTTCACTACAGGAGTGCCTGCCTCATCGCTTACGCCGCGCTGCACGCGCAAGGTGTATTCGGGCGTAGAGAGCGTTTTGTAAGCATCCTCTTGCGTGTCGTAGTAGGCAAAGGTAATCGGCGGAATGGTGTACTCGCCTGCGGCGCGCGGAATAGCCAGATACTCGATGCTCTTGCTGCCGGACATGCCTGCAGCCGTGGTCTTGAAATTGTTGGTTACCTTCGGGTCGTAGGGTTCAAAACCATCGGGCCAATCCACCGTTGGTGTTTTGAGCAACTTCATGTTGCCCGTGCCTTGTATAGTCAGTTTCAGCGTTACCGCTTCGTTGGCTTGCATCTCGGTCTGCGAGATGTTCGACGCGAGGGTGAACTGCCCTACGCCTCCTGCAAACCCCGCGGGTTTCCCTTTGGGCAACTCCTCCACATGTATAGTTGCCCCGGGGGCTTTGAGCGTCTTGGTAACATTGGTGTAGGTACCAAAGAAGTCATCAAAGATACTGCGCACCTGCGCGCGAGTCTGCACGCGCAGCACCGCCTCGAAGGTAGCAGGGTCGATCTGTATGTCGCCCGAGTGCTGGGGGTAGAGCAGCGTGCGGTAGAGCACAGCAGTTTGGTAGTTTCTGCCGTTGTAGTGCTCCAACTCGGTCTGTATCTCTCCTTGCTCAATGTCTTGCTTCAAGAAGCCGGTGAACTCGGGTATCTTCGTATTGTTGGTGAATTGCGCCACATCCACGCCGGCGAAATAGAGTTTGTAAGAGAGCAAGATGGCTTCCTGCTCGTGGACGCGTGTTTTGCTGAGGATGGTCCGGATGAAGAGGTTCTCCGAGGTGATACTTCCATCGGAGGCGGATTGCTGCGAGGGTCTGCTCTGCTGTGCGTTGCCGCCTTGCGTTGTGCCCGCGGCAGGTTGCTCATCGGGCGGTAGGACGGTGATACGCACACCGTTGGACTGATATTTCTCACCGCTCACCTTGATGTTGGCGGGCGGGATGGTGAAGGTGCCTTCGCGCTGCGCCAACAGCGTATAGGTGTAGGTCTGTGTGTAGGTGGAGGTGCGCTTGCCGTTAACGAAGGAGGTGGAACTCGATGTCGAGGTGTAGGGACCTGCCAACACCTCGAAATCCGACATCTCGGGGGCTCTCAAGTCGCGCGCACGCTGATTGACGGTGTAGGTGAGTTGGAAAGGTTTGCCTACGATGACTTGGGCAGGCGCTTGTGCGCGAAACTCCACCGCATCCTCTGCCATCACAGGGAGAAGCACCGTGCATAGCGCGCAGTGCAACAAAAATAGTATTTTAGCCGTTTGTTTCATATTACCAATCTTTCTCTACGCGGCTTTTGGTGCCTTGTTGGCGTTGTAGTTTCTCTTGGGTCTCTTGCTCGTCTTGCTCAAGGGCTTGCAGAATCTGCTCCGCGGTCTCTTTGTCCATCTTTTGGTCTTGCTCCTGTGCCTCGGCTTGTTGCTGCTCTTGCTGTTGATTCTGCTGTTGCTCTTGTTGATTTTGGTTCTGCTGATTCTGTTTTTCTTGCTGCTGTTGCTCCTTTTGTTGTTGCTGTTGGTCTTTCTGATTTTGTTGTTGATTTTGTTGTTGCTGCTGTTGTTGCTCTTGCTGTTTCTTCAACATCTCCATGGCTTTCACGAGGTTGTAGCGCGTATCATCGTCCTTGGGATTGTTGCGCAAAGCTTCTTTGTATGCCTCGATGGCTTTCTCGTATTGCTCCTGTGCAAAGAACGCGTTGCCTATGTTGTGGAATGTGGCTGCCCTGTTGGCTTTGTCCTCCTTGGGTAACAACGATGCGGCCTTCTCGAACTCAGCCTGCGCTTCGGGGTATTTCTCCTGTCGGAAGAGGGCATTGCCTAAGTTGTAGTGCGCCTCAAATGACTCTTTGTTGGCTTCTATGCCTCGGCGATACTCCACCTCGGCAGCAGTGTAGTCTTGTTTCTCGTACTCCTTATTGCCGCGAAATACCTTGCCGGACTCCTTCTGCGCATACAGCGGACTTGCCACCATCGTCAGCAGCAAGGAAGATAGGTATAATATGTTGATAATCTTCTTCATAGTGTTATTTTAAGTCTCCCTTTAAGGGAGATTTAGAGGGTCTTTCTCTTTCAAAGATATTGATTCGTGTGAGCGATTTGTTCTTGCGGTTGAAGATAAAGAAGTCAATGAGGAGCACCAGCAATGCCAATAGGGCAAAGGTCTGGAACTGCTCGTTGTAGTCGGTGAAGACTTGTGTCTCCAACTCCGCTGTCGCGAGGGTGTCTAATTCTTTCTCAAGGGTGCGCATGGCGGTGTTGGTGTTGTCGCAACGGACATAGATACCATTGCCTGCCTGCGCTATCTCGCGGCACATGTCTTCGTTCAGGCGCGACACCACTACATTACCCTGTCGGTCTTTGCGAAAGTCGTTGGTGCCCGGGATGGGAATAGGTGCTCCTTCGGGTTTGCCGATACCAATCACTATCACCTTGATACCCATCTCTTTGGCGCGTGTTGCCACTGCCACAGCGTCGTCCTCGTGGTTCTCGCCGTCGGTGATGAGCACTATTGCCCGTCCGGCATCTGTCTCCTCGCTGCCGAAGGCGCGGATAGAGGTAGAGAGTGCATCGCCGATAGCCGTGCCTTGGGTCTTTATAAGGCTCGGGTCAATGTTCGAGAGGAACATCTTCGCCGAGACATAGTCGCAAGTGATAGGCAGTTGGGTGAAGGCTTCGCCGGCAAACACTACTAAACCGACCTTGTCGTCCACCATCCGGTCTATCATCTTGCTCAGCATCTGCTTGGCCCTGTCGAGGCGGTTCGGCACCACATCCTCCGCCAGCATGGAGTTGGATATGTCGAGGGCAATTATCGCCTCAATACCTTGTCGTTTATGTGTCTCCTCGCGTTGCCCGTACTGCGGCCGCGCCACAGCGATACACAGCAACACATACGCCAGCATAAGCAGGCTGAACTTCACAGTGGGGCGTACTCGCGACGCATTGGGCATCAGTGCCTCCACCAACGCAGGGTCGCCAAACGCCTCCAACTGACGACGCTTGCGGCGCGTGTAAAGGACATACGCTATCACCATCACCGGCACGAATGCCAGCAACCATAGCATATCTATATTGGCAAAACGAAACATATATTATTGGACTATTTGACTATTTATCTATTTGACCATTTGACTTTTAGACCGCTTCGCTGAATGACCGTTGCACTGTCCGACCGCTTCGCTGAACGACTTAATTACTATTCGATCGTATAACTGTCTGACAGTGAACGAAGTGAACGGTCTTTTGTCTTTCAGTCGTAAGATGATCTCTCAGCGCGTAGCGCGGTCGGTTAGTTGCTTATTGTCCGCAGGACGAAGTAGCGTAGCAGGATTTCTGCCAACAAACAAAGGAGTGCAGCCACAAGGAAAGGTGCAAAGGTGTCGGTATGCTTGGCATACTCGCGTACCCGCAGTTTGGTCTTTTCCAATTGGTCTATCTGCTCGTAAATCTGCTTCAGACTGTTGTTGTCCGTTGCGCGGAAGTACTGCCCGCCGGTGGTAGTAGCGATGTTCTGGAGCGTATTCTCATCGAACTCGCTGTCCATCATCATATATTGTACGCCCACGGGTGTTTGCACGGGTACGCGCGCCTGCCCGTGCGAGCCCACGCCCACGGCGTACACGCGTATACCGAAGGTCTTGGCTATCTCCGCTGCCGTCATTGGGTCGATATCGCCGCGGTTGTTTGAACCGTCGGTGAGCAGGATGACTACTTTCGACTTTGTGGGCGAGTCCTTCATGCGATTGACAGCATTTGCTAAACCTAATCCGATGGCGGTGCCGTCCTCTATCATGCCGAACTTCACCGATTTGAAGAGATTAACCAACACTGCGTGGTCGGTCGTGAGCGGGCATTGTGTGAAACTCTCGCCGGCAAACACGACCAATCCAATCTGGTCGTTGGGACGCGCGATGACAAAGTCTGACGCTACCTGCTTGGCGGCTTCCAATCGGTTGGGCTTCAGGTCTTCTGCCTGCATGGTACCCGAGATGTCGAGTGCCATCATGATGTCGATACCCTCGGTGGACTCCGACGACCAGCGGTTGGTCAGTTGCGGCCGCGCCAGCGCAATGGAGAGCAGCGTGATAGCCGCTACACGCAGCACAAACGGCACATGCAGCAAGTACACTCGCCATGAACGCATACTCTTTTTCAGCGTAGCGGCAGACGATATCTGCACACTGGCATCCGCCTTGTGCAACTCATAGACATACCATCCCACGACGGGTATCAGGAACAGTAGCAGAAACAAATATCCGGGACTTGCGAATGACATTGTTTGTGGTCAGTGATTAGTGGTCAGTGATTAGTGGTCAGTGATTAGTGGTCAGTGATTAGTGGTTGGTGATTAGTGGCTCTTTTCCAGCGTGAACATATCTTCCTCTTCTTTCTGTTCGCCTTCGGTGGGGGCATCGGTGGTCTCGTGTACGAAATCGTAGGCTGTCAGCAGCGCGCTCTCGTTCTCATCGGGGGTGGTGTGCCATTTGGCAAACTTCACCAAGTCAGCGAGCGAGAGCATCTTTCGGAGTCGCTCAAACAGTTCTTTTTGCTCTCCCATCAGCGGTTTGAGTTCTCGCAGCGTCTCATCGCTGGTCTTCTCCGTGCTCTTCACCTCGTAGCGGCGACCGATATACTCGCGGATGACATCCGTCAACTCGGTATGGTACTCCTTTACTTTGCCTTCCTGCCAAATCTTCTCCGCCTTGATTTTATCGAGTTTCTCCAATGCCACTTCCTCGGCAGGGCGTTTCTCCACCTCCGCCAACTGCAACTCACCGCCTTTCTTGCGGTGCATTGCCCACTTGATAAAGTACCATGCCCCGATGCCAAGCAGGATACAGCCTATTGCGAGCAGTACCCATCGTATGATTCCCCACCACCATATCGGCGCACGCTGCACGGGTTTGATGTCGGTGATAGCAAGCGTGGTGTCTATCTCGAAGGGCTGTATCACATTCAGCGACATGCCGTCGGACCACAGCGTGTCTTCTCCGCTCACGAAAGGTTGTGGCGGAATGAAGAAAAGCGAGTCGCTGAACGCTGTCAGCGTCAGAGTTTGATTGAGTTGTACTCTTCCGTCTTGCAGCACCGTGGTATCCACGCCTGTGCGCTTCACTATCTCAATGCCGTCGATAAGCGTCTCTCCGTAGCGAGGCAATGCTACTTGCTCCGTCGACTCTATCGTCGCACGCAGGTGCATATCCGTCTGGTCGCCGATGTAGATTGCCGTAGAGTCGATGGCAGCAGAAACGATTATTGCTAATAAAAGATTCATATCAGATTGTATTTGACTTATTGACCGCCTTCGGCTGTCCGACCGTTTCGCTGTCCGACTTAATTACTATCCGATTGTATATCCGTCTTTCAGCGAACGAAGTGAGCGGTCATTTGTCTTTCAGCGCGTCAGCGCGGTCTTTCAGTCGTTATCTAAACAGTCTCATCAGTGCTTTCACATAGTCTTCATCTGTGCGGATGGAGATACTGTTGACTCCTGTGCGGATGAAGAGGTTCTCGAGCAGACTCTGTTGGCGTTGCCATGCTCGGGCGTAGTCGTTGCGTACTTGCTCCATCGCGGTATCCACCCAAATGCGCTCGCCTGTCTCGGCATCCTTCACCTTCAGCAACCCCACATCGGGCATCTCTGCATCTCGGCGGTCGTAAATCTGCACCACATTCAGGTCGTGTTTGTGTGCGGCTATCGCGACGGGCAGCATCCCAATCCGTAGGCTATCTGTCTCTCGTGTAAAGGTCTCGTCCATGCAGTCGGAAATGAGGAAGGCGGTGCAGCGGCGTTTCTGCGCATTGGCGAAATACTGTAGCGCGCCGTTGATGTCCGTGCCTGCGGATTCAGGCTCAAACGAAAGCAACTCGCGTATGATATGGAGCACATGTGACTTCCCTTTCTTGGCGGGGATGTACTTCTCAATGTGGTCGGAGAAGAAGATGACGCCCACTTTGTCGTTGTTGGCAATGGTAGAGAACGCCAGCGTGGCAGCCACCTCCGCCATCATGTCGCGTTTGGTTTCGCTCAGGGTACCGAAGTTTCTACTGCCGGACACATCCACCAAGAGCATTACCGTCATCTCGCGCTCTTCCTCGAACACCTTGATATACGGCTTGTTCAGGCGCGCGGTAACATTCCAATCAATAGACCGCACATCGTCTCCGGGCTGGTACTCGCGCACTTCTGAGAACGCCATACCGCGCCCTTTGAACTGCGAGTGGTACTCGCCCGCGAAGATGTTTCGGCTCAGTCCTCGCGCCTTAATCTCTATCTTCCGTACCCTATTTAGTAATTCCTCTTGGGTCATAACACTTTGTTTGATTTGTTGACCGCTTCGCTGTCCGACCGCTTTGCTATCTGACTGATTTTGTCCGACTCTGCCCAAAATCCTTCCAAATCTCTGCAAGGGCGTAGCCCGCCGCAAGGGTATTAA
>CAMFEN010000044.1 GCA_945949375.1 uncultured Bacteroidales bacterium
GAACTGCTCCGGCGTTTAGGAATGACACCCATACAAGAAAGAGATTGGTATAAAGTAGCGGAGGAGAAGAAAACCAAAGCGACAAAAGCCAAATAAGCATGTAGAGAAATCAAAATACAAACACACTTATCCACATTAACCATTATGGCAGAATTTCAAATCGACGGCCGCATAAGAGTAGATTCTCTCCAGAAGCAGTTTAAGGAGGCATTTGGCGGCACCCTCCGCGTGTATTACCACCATCATTTTGCAGATGCAACTGCCCGCTTGGCAGAGATTCGCGGCGAGGGCGCTCCCGCGACCGGTGAACTGGCTGTGAAAGGCAGTATGAAGGTAAGTACCTTCGAGGAGAAAATGATGGAGCAGTTTGGCATAGAGGTGCAAGTGGCTGACGCCGCCAACGAGGTGCTTATCAACAACAACGCACTTCTCTCCGCTTGTGCGGACGCCAAAGCCAAAGCAGGCTACCAACGCGAGGAATACACCCGCGAATACTGGGTAGAGCGCGCCTGTGAAGCCAATGTGGCTATCGCAGACCAACTGCTGGGTATTATCCAAAGTTTCGCACCCGAGTACCAACTGAAGTACAACAAAATCTATATCGGTCTGCAAAAAGACGGCACTCCTAAAAACTTTATGGGCTTCACCCCGCAAAAGAAGGAATTGGCTATCCGTATCGAAGTAACACCCACACCGGCTTTCGACGCCATCCTGACAGAGAAATTCGGCGAGTTCAAGAAAGACGATAAAGGCTATTCGCTGAAAGTCAATACAGACGACACCGAGAAGAAAGGCGGTTTCTTCAAGAGACTGTTCGGCAAACTATCCTCCAACATCGATGCCCTCAAACCTATCCTGCAACAGGCAGAGAAAGAGTCCCGCAAATAAGCGCACCTGTTTCTCAAACTATTTGAACAAAAGAAAGGAGTGCCGACTCGGTACACTTCCCCCGAAAATCGGCACTCCTTTCGGCGTCTTGAAATAAAAAACACTCAATCCTTATTTTCTTTATAATAAACTGAATATCAAATATCTATATTTCTGTAAAAATAGCGATTTTGGCTTAAAAATAGCACTTTGCCGTCCTTTTTTACACCAAACGCCGAAAATACGGCACCCCCTTAATAAGTGAAGATGTTTTATAACGCTCACCCCGCATGTTCGTTGAAATAATGTACATTCAATATAAGAAGCCAAACATCCAAGAGGGATGAAATCATCCGAATTGCACAATAGGATGTGCAATTTTCTTTGATTTTTGAACAATAGGATGGGCGATTTTTGGCAAAATATGCTCAACAGAATGTGCATTATGTCCGGGTGCGTCCCGACCCATCAGGGCTAAAAAGAGGAACGCGGTGCTAAAAAGAGGAATGCGCCCCTGTTTATCCCGACCTGTCGGGAACCGGTCAAGGTTGAATTGCCCAACCTCAGATGGCAGAACATAAGTTGCGCCCCACGATTAAAACAAACAAAAACACAGCATATATGGATTTCAGTAAACTAAAGGGTTTCGCTCAGAAAGCCCAAGAGCAAGCCTCCAAAGGATTGGATGCTGCCAAGACCGCTGCGCAAGGCGTAGCCGAAGATGTGAAAGGGAAAGTAACGACATTTACCACAGAAGACCTACTTCCAATCATGGATAAATGTCAGAACTACTTCTCTGAACATGATTTGAATCAGAAACTAACCAATGTAGCAAAAACGGTGGGAGCAGGATTGGTTTATCCTGTCTTGCTATTATTCGAGTTGCTCAAATCAGCAGAGGTGGATAATTCACAAAAAGCAATGATTATAGGTGCTTTGGGATATTTCATTTTTCCAATGGACGTGATAGCAGATATGATTCCGGGAGGATTTGCTGACGATCTTGCAGCGCTTACCTTTGTTGTGAAAGCAACGGCTGCAAACATAAGTGATACTATCCGTTTGCATACCAAAGAGCAACTACACGAATGGCTCGGAGAGTATGATGAGAAACTAACCCAGACAATGGATACGATCATTGAAGGTGTGAAGAACATTGATTTCCGCAAATAAAGTAGGCGTTATTAGAAATCAACGGCATGCAACAAATGCTTACCGATGACTCCGAATTAGACCGGCGTGGATGTGATGCCGTTCAAGAGCGTGCAATGGGAAACGGGCTTCCAATACGACTACTCGTCCGGCGCACACAGCCTCGAGTGCCAATGTTGGGCTTGACGTAGCATGGATGATTCAGTAAAAAACATATTTTGACAATGAACGAAAAGATTAAGCATTTCAAACTGCAACTCGCACGCGTCTTCGACGACGACCTGCGAACCGAGCAATGGCAGAACTATGTGGACTATGCCATCATGAGCCTTATCGGGTTATCCACCTTGGGGATATTCCTCTCCACCTACGACAACATTGTAGCCAAATACGGGCTTTGGCTCGATATCATTGACTACTTCACGCTTGCCGTTTTCACGGTGGAGGTAACGCTACGCATCTGGTGTGCCGACCTGATAGACGATAGGTACAAAGGCGTGTGGGGAAGGGTGCGCTATTGCTTGTCGTTCTACGGACTGATGGATGTGTTATCCACCTACACCTTCTATCTGGCACTGATTTTCCCTATTCCCTACATGACGTTCAAGGTGCTGCGTGTGGCGCGTCTATTCCGCGTCTTCCGCTACATCAAAGCCTTCAATGTGCTGGCGCGCGCCATACGAAGCAAGAAAAACGAGATGATGGTGAGCCTACAATTCCTCTGCATCATCACCCTTATGCTCTCGTTCATCCTCTATTTCGTAGAGCACGAGGCACAGCCTGAGGTGTACGACAACGGCTGGACTTCGGTTATTTGGGCGTTTGCGCAATACATAGGCGACCCGGGCGGCTTTGCCGAAACGCCTCCTATCACCTTTTGGGGACGTATCATCGCCTGCATCATCGGCGTGCTCGGTATCGCTATCTTTGCCGTACCCGCCGGACTCATCGGCTCCGCCTTCACCGAAGTGATGGAGGAAGATGCACGACAACAGAATGCCAAGGACTGGGCGCAAAAACTGCACTTGGCATTCGAGCGGAAACTCGACCGCCCGACAGGCTTTCAGATTGCGCCGCGCTATGCTTCGATAGTGGATATTCAGGCGCGATTAGGGCTAAAAGAAGACGAGATAATGGATGCGATAGCAGGAGATAACCATTTCCGACTTATCAACTTAGCGGCTACGCAACCGGCGGAGATGCACCCGCAAGATAAGTTGGCTGTGGAACACTATGCCTTGAATACCCCTTATGGGCAATGTATTGACCGCGGCAGCAAAGTTACCATCTTTGTCCCAAGCGGTATGATAGACCCCGTCATAGGATGGTGGGGCTACTATTTGGCGAAAATCGGCGGCTTCAATTTCGTATGCCGAGAGTTGGGGGAGAAACGCCCCTATAGAACCTTCTATCAATATAAACCCGAACAGTTGGCACCCCATCAGCGGGATTGTATGGACGACCTCAATCGTCTACTCTGCGCAGAAGACCATTGGGTATTTGTTCCCATGGCTGCCAGCGGCGCCAACGAGCCGGAATATCCTACCCAATTTCACTTTGGCTATGGTGCGGCAAAGGGCGATGAGACATACAATGACCCGAACATCACCCTCAACGACAAAGAAAGTTTTGAGGCGTTTTACCAATCGTTCTCACAACTATTGGAAGAGAAATACCACTTGCAAGCCGACAAACAGCGCTACCACAACAATACAGCAACTACGCTCTTCTGCCGCCATCTGGATACAAAAGTGAATGCCGTTACGCTGCGTATTGCATGGAGCGTAACCTGCTGGGATATGCGCGCTATGCAGATTGCCGAGGATTTGGCAAAGGAGATTCATAGCAATATCCTCCATACAGAATACACTATCTCTCCGGAGATGAAAATAAAAGATATTGCATACGATGGCTACTCCTCATAGGTTACTGCTGACGGGTTTTGAACCGTTTGGGACAAGAGATACCAATCCGTCTCACGAAGTAATATCGCTGCTTGAGAAGGAGTCTTTCGCGGGAATAGAACTGAGTACTCGGATTCTGCCCGTTGCCTATCTGCCCGCTACGGAATGGATACGCACACAGATGATGCATTTTGACGAGGTAATCATGTTGGGCGTAGCATGGGCTCGCCAAGAGATTTGCGTAGAGCGCGTTGCCATCAACCTGATGGACGCTACGCGGGATGACAACAACGGGTTTTGTCCGACCGATATGCCCATATACGCTAATGCCCCGACTGCGTATTTCTCCAACGCACCTATCAAGCAGATGGCGGCTGCTATCCGTGATTCAGGATACCCATGCAAGATAAGCAATTCTGCCGGCACCTTTGTATGCAACGCTGTTTTTTATGCCGCTCTGCATGAGATTGCCATCCGCCAAACTTGTCCCGACAAGTCGGGACTGCCCACACAAGCTGTCTTCATCCACCTGCCATCAAACGATTATATACCCGTCTCCTCTATGGCAGAAGCAGTAAAAGCCGCCATAAATCTCCGGATATGCCGTACTGGGGACGCGGGCGTCTCGCCCGCGGTTTTTGAAACAAAATAAACGAAAACTTGCACATATCCCCAAAAAGCAGTACCTTTGTCCCAAGGAAACAAGCAATTCTTGATTGATTCCTCTACTAAAACCATATGAAAAACTACCAAGCATTGTATAATCCTCCCGAAAAATCAGACAACCTTGCAAAAGCGAAAAAAAGTAGTACCTTTGCCAGCAAAATCTTCAAGATTATGCGAAGACACCGTAAATTTGATGCCTCATTTAAGGCAAAAGTGGCAATCGCTGCCCTTCAAGAAAAAGAGTCATTAAACTCCTTAGCGATGTCCGGGTACGCAGGCGTCCTCGCCTGCTTTTGATGTGGAGGTACTGTCCCGACTTGTCGGGATAACAATCGGGAGCCGCACCAATAGGTGGCGTGAGGCGTTGGAACAGCAGGCCGGCAAAGTGTTTGAAACGCCTCAAGAGGACAAGCGTGAGTTAAAGCAGTTAAAGGCTCAAAACGAGCGTTTGTTGCACAAAGTAGGTCAGTTAACGATAGATTGTGATTTTTTTGCACAAGCCTGCGAGGATGCCGGTCTCAAAGTGAGATAGCGGACTTAGAGCAACACCGCCCCGCAGGCATGAGCCGCCATCGATATTGCCACATGATGCACCTCACTCGAAGCAATCTTTATTATAAGAAAAAAGGTGAGAGCGAGCAGAACCTGCGTCTGATGCAAGAGATAGATAGGTACAATCGAGACCGCACCTCCACATCAAAAGCAGGCGAGGACACCTGCGTACCCGGACATTTCACGGAGCACCCGACAACGGGCAGGCAAGGAATGACCGAACACCTGAAGATGATAGGTTAAACAGTGAATATCAAACGTGTAAGCCGTTTGATGGATAAGATGAGATTGGAAGCCATTTACCCGAAAAAATGCCTAAGCAAAGGGCGATAAAAATACTATCCATCCTCCTACAAAGTAGTACAATTCCTTGTTCCCGCTGATTACAAACCCCATCTAAAAGAGAATTAAGGGCAATTTAAAATACTTTATTGCATATTTCCATTTTTTTTCGTACCTTTGCAGCCGAATTCATTGGAGCAAGGATGAAGGAAACTATTTGTATTAAGAATTAGGACACAAGATTAAAGACTAAATAGTTTTGACGCTGAAACTCAAATACGAAGGTAATATATCTTTCATCCTTTTTCCTTCATCCTTTATCCTTTATCCATTATGGCAGACGACAAGAAGATTATCTTTTCGATGGTGGGCGTGAGCAAGAGTTTTGCGCCGCAGAAAAAAGTGCTGAACAACATCTACCTGAGTTTTTTCTATGGTGCGAAGATAGGCATCATCGGTTTGAACGGCTCG
This sequence comes from uncultured Bacteroidales bacterium, assembly GCA_945949375.1. Classification (GTDB taxonomy): domain Bacteria; phylum Bacteroidota; class Bacteroidia; order Bacteroidales; family Paludibacteraceae; genus Colicola. The sequence continues at coordinate 5,895 of CAMFEN010000044.1, forward strand.
GGTAAATCCACGCTGATGAAGATTATCGCAGGCGTGGAGAAGAACTACGAGGGCGAAGTGGTGTTCTCGCCGGGCTATTCGGTGGGCTATCTGGAGCAAGACCCTAAGCTTGACCCCTCGAAGACCGTTCGCGAGATCGTGCAGGAAGGTGTGCAGCCCGTGATGGATATGCTGCGCGAGTACGACGAGATAAACGCTGCCTTTGCAGAGCCTGATGCCGACTTCGATACACTGCTGGCGCGGCAGGCAGAGTTGCAGGATAAGTTGGACAGCGTAGACGCATGGAACATTGACCAAAAACTCGACCGCGCGATGGACGCGCTGCGTTGTCCTCCCGACGATGCGAACGTACAGACGCTTTCGGGCGGCGAGCGACGTCGTGTGGCGCTCTGCCGATTGCTACTGCAGCAGCCGGATATCCTGCTGCTGGACGAGCCGACCAACCACCTCGATGCAGAGAGTATCGACTGGCTGGAGCAGCACCTGCAGCAGTACGCCGGCACAGTGATTTGTATCACGCACGATCGCTACTTCCTCGACCATGTAGCGGGCTGGATACTCGAACTTGACCGCGGCGAGGGTATTCCTTGGAAGGGCAACTACTCTTCGTGGCTGGAGCAGAAGACCACGCGCATGGCAATGGAAGAGAAGCAGGCGAGCAAGCGCCGCAAGACGCTGGAGCGCGAGTTGGAATGGGTGCGCATGGCGCCTAAAGCAAGGCAGGCGAAAGGCAAAGCCCGACTGGCTGCCTACGACCGCATGATGAACGAAGAGCAGCGCGAGCGCGAAGAGAAACTGGAGATATTCATCCCGAACGGTCCGCGCCTTGGCAACAAAGTGATCAACGCCGAGGGCGTGGCGAAAGCCTATGGCGACCGCGTGCTGTTCGAGGACTTGAACTTCATGCTTCCGCCCAACGGCATCGTGGGCGTGATAGGTCCGAACGGCGCGGGTAAGACCACGCTCTTCCGTATGATTATGGGCATGGAGACGGCAGACAAAGGGCATTTTGAGGTAGGCGAGACGGTGAAAGTGGGGTACGTGGACCAAGTGCACTCAAACATCGACCCCGAGAAGACCGTATATGAGACCATCAGCAACGGCACGGAGTACATCCGCGTGGGCGGCAGAGAGATAAACGCGCGGGCGTACCTGAGCCGCTTCAACTTCACCGGCGCAGACCAAGAGAAGAAATGCGGTGTGCTGTCGGGCGGCGAGCGCAACCGCCTGCATCTGGCACTGACGCTGAAGTCGGAAGCAAACGTATTGCTATTAGACGAGCCGACCAACGACATCGACGTGAACACGCTGCGGGCGCTGGAAGAAGGCTTGGAGAACTTCGCAGGCTGCGCGGTGGTCATCAGCCACGACCGATGGTTCCTCGACCGTATATGCACCCATATCCTCGCCTACGAGGGCGACTCGAAGGTGTTCTGGTTCGAAGGCTCCTACTCCGACTACGAGGCGAACAAGAAGATGCGCCTTGGAGAAGATGCAATGGAACCCAAGCGGATACGGTATAAGAAGTTGGTGTAATGTCTAATCTAATTTACAAATGAATATACACCACAGCGGAAGACTTTTTAAATAAAAATTTGTATTTTTTTCGTTATTAATTTGCATATTTCCAAAAAAGCATTACCTTAGCATCGATTTTTAGGAAAAAATTATTCGGGTGCGCAAGCGTCTCGCCTGCTAAAAAAGTACCTTTGCACTCGAAAACAAAAAACAATTGTCCGCACCACTGCGAAGATATGATAACGAGTAATACTACAGCAATAGATACAATGTTCGCGCTCTATCTATTATCCCTGCGTGGCTTGATAGCCAGTGCGACAGCGGTTGCGGTAGTTGGCTTTGTTGTAGGTCGGGCAGCCGGTGCGATAGCGGTAGTAGTTTCTTTGGCAATTATTGGTTTGAGCGCAAAGCGCTTGTGGCT
>CAMFEN010000045.1 GCA_945949375.1 uncultured Bacteroidales bacterium
AAAGATATTGAGTGCTCGGAAGGAGTCTATCAACTCGCGTTTGGCATAAGGTGCGTCTTCGGGATGTACACCGAAGCCGCTGATGATTTTCACATCGCGCAATTCGGCAGCGCGTGCGGTGAGCGCACGGAGGAGTACCATTGGAATAGAGGTGGAGCCTTGCACCACGATAGTGTCGCCCGATTTCACCAATTGTACGGCTTCTGCCGGAGTTAAGTATTTCATGGGAATGTAAGAATGAAGGTTATTATTTTCTTGTAAATCTTGTTACTATTTTTGGTAGGGTGCTTATTAACTGTCATATACTTTTCGCCTGCAAAGATACATAAAATTATTGAAATAAAAGCAATATAACGCAAAAAAATAAGAAAATACCACTTCTTAAATGATACTAAACGTTTTCAACTGATTTTTCCCGTTTTTATTTGTTCATATCAGAAAAAAGCAGTATCTTTGCGGGCTGATTTATTGAACCATACGCGATTATCGTGAATCTGATTGATAAAATACTCTCCCGCATGCACCTGAGCGAAACCAAGCAGAAGGTCGTTCGCAACCTCTTTTGGGCGGTTACGGGCAAGGTCGTTACTTTGCTGGGTAGCCTGTTGGTGGGTATATTCGTGGCGCGCTACCTCGGTCCCGAGCAGTATGGACTGATGAACTATGTGGTCAGTTTTGTTGCGCTCTTCCAAGTCTTTGCTTCTTTCGGGCTGGATAATATTGAGATTCGCGAGGAGTCTAAATGCAAGGGTACGGGCGAGAAGGGGAGAGTACCCGGCGTAGAGGCGAATACCATCCTCGGTACGGCGTTCGGATTGCGGCTTATCTTTGCCGGCATCACAATGCTGCTCGTTATCCTTACGGCATGGCTCTTCGAGGCAGACACCTTCACCAAGTGGATGATTACGCTCTATTCGTTGAGCATGATTATGAACACTTTTGGTGTCATCCGCAACTATTTCACTTCTATTGTCTGGAACGAGTATATTGTCAAAACCGAGATTAGCCGTACCATCATCGGTGCGTTAATCAAGGTAGTCTTATTGCTCCTCCATGCGCCTTTGGCATGGTTCATTGCAGCCACACTCTTTGATACCATTCTCATTGCCGGTGGCTACCTCCTCTCCTACCGCAAACAAATCGCCTCTCCCCGCCTCTGGACTTTCGACCTCCCTACCGCCAAATACCTCATCAAAGAATCCTTTCCCCTCCTCCTCTCCGGTGCAGCTGTGGTGGTATATCAAAAGATAGACCAAGTGATGATTGGTAACATGATAGACAAAGCTAATGTTGGATATTTTTCCGTAGCGAGTGCTTTTGTACATGTATTAATGTTTGTACCAATTACGATTACTGATACATACATGCCGATTATTGCTAAAGCATGGAATACCGATAAAGAAATGTACAAGACACAAAACCAAAAGTTTATGAACTTTACAGTATGGTGCACCATGCTTTGTGCTGTATTGGTTAGTTTGTTATCGTATCCACTTATTCGTTACACTTATGGTGAACAATTTCTTGCGGCAGTGCCTATCTTACAAGTATTGGCTTTCAAGGTTGTAAGTGTGGCATTTAGTTCTGTTGCAGGTAAGATGATTGTTGTTGAAGGGCTCCAAAAGTGGACTATAATCAGAGATTTCGTGGGATGTGTAGTGTGTGTATTGTTAAATTATTTGTTATTACCTCATTATGGTGTTATAGCCGCTGCATGGATTGCCATAGTTAGCAACCTTGCCGCAGGCTATTTTTCATCCATCTTTATCCCTGCATATCGTCACACTTTTGTATGTCAAACAAAATGCTTGCTTTGGGGGTGGAGGGATATGCTATGTTCTATTTTTAAGTACAAATGAATCAATTCTTATTACAATATGTTATGATATATATACCTCTAATATATTTTTTGATTCTGACCATTCTCTTCTATGTGTCTCAGAAAAAGATTGATGTGCCGGTATTCTTGTCCGCGCAATATGCCTTAACTTCTTTTTTTGCAGTTGTTATTGTACATAGGGGCTTATTTGATGGTGGGGGTGTGCTATTTACTGAAAATTCTATACATCTTGGAGCAATGCCAACATTTTTGTATTGTGCTCTCCATACATTAGCGATTCTCCCATTTACAAGTCTTAAACCAGAAAAAATTACAAAAATCACTATCAGTAATGAAAAAGCCTTCAATTGGTTTGCTTATTTCTTGATGGCAATAGCATTATTAAACTTGTATATTGTATTGGATAATGTTATACAAGTAATCACGGGAGGCGATTTTGCTACTGTTCGATCTGCACACTATGATGGTGAAGAAACGATGGCACAGCAGAAAGCTAAAAGACTTCCTTCTATCTTGGGATATATCTACTATTTTAATAGAACCACAATATTAGCTTTGCCGTGTTTTTTCTATAGTTTATGTTTTTTGAAGAGACATTGGCTTTTTAATGTGGCATTGTTTTTTACAGCATTGAGTATACCATTAGCCGGTATAGCTGGCGCAGATCGTACAGAATTTATTTTTTTCTTACAGACTTGTTGTGTTAGTTTCTTGCTATTTCGACCTTTCATTGGACATACTCAAATCCGTTTTTTGAAGAGACTCCTTATCCCGATATTTTCAGTAATGTTATTATATCTATGCGCAGTAACAATTTCTCGTTGGGACAATACGGATAAAGGTGCATCCGGGGCTGCTATTCAGTATGCGGGACAAAGTTATTTAAATTTTTGCTATATATATGACAATATGCATGAGGGCTATATACATACGGAGCGCATATTACCTTTGACATATAAGATTTTGCATGATGATGTAGATTATGGAACTATTAAAGAACAAAAGTGTCGAGAACATGGTTTCTTTGTAGGGATTTTTGCTTCTTACTTAGGAGATTTTTTGCTTGATGTAGGAATGTATGGTATGTTAATATGGATAGTTTGCTTTGTACTACTTTGTATTATGACATTTCCGAGAAGTTCACCAATAATTTCTTTTGGGCAGTTATTTTGGTATTACATGATGGCAACCATCCCCATGTTCGGCATTTTTTACTATCCATACTTTACTTGGTTACAAGCTGTTGGTATAGTTATATGTGCCATAATGTCAATTCTATTTCATTACACATTTAAGGTAAAACAAAACTAATGAATATCTTTACAATCATTGTAACCTATAACGGAAAAAAGTGGGTGGATTTCTGTTTGGGAAGTTTGCGTAAATCTACTATCAAGACCATCTCATTAGTGATAGACAATTGTTCTACGGATGGTACGTTAGACTATATACGCGAACACTATCCTGAGGCAGTTTTGTTCACTCAAGAAAAAAATCATGGTTTTGGACAAGCAAACAACGTGGGTATTCGATACGCATTGGCTCACGGAGCAGACTATTGCTTGTTATTAAACCAAGATGCCGCTATCTCTGCCGATGCTATCGAACTGATGCTTGCACAAAGTGATGGAGAGTCTTTGGTATCACCTATTCATATGAATGGAGATGGTACACGGCTGGATAATAATTTTAGAGATGCTACACTTTCTCGTTGCAAACCATTGCTGAATGATGCATTTGCAGGAACTTGGAAACCGGTATATGAATGTGGAGAGGTATGTGCAGCATGCTGGTTATTACCAAGAAAAGTCATTGAAAAAATAGGTGGTTTCAATCCTTTGTTCTTCCATTATTCCGAAGATAATAACTATTATCAACGACTCGTTTACCATCATATCAAGGTTTTGTTAGTGCCTCAAGCGCGCATGTACCATGACCGTGTCGGTTTGTATGGTAACAAACGAGTATGGAATCAACAATGGCTGCATAATGTCATTACATTAACCTGTACGAACATTAATCTTACTGCCGAACAGTGCATGAATGATATGTTGCATGCTTTGTGGACATGTTATGCTTACCGTTTGCCTCAAAAGCAATATCAAGTAGGGTCATTCTTTATGGCCATCTGCCGACTTATCAGATATGGAAAGCAGATAAAGAATAGTAGAACCAAAGAAAAAAGAATCCAATCCAATTGGTTATAAATTTTGATGTTTATGAAAGTCTTATATGTTGTGTCGTCAACGCAAGTAATAGGTGGAGGAAGTAAATCTTTTTTGAACCTACTTTACGGAGTAATGAACTATGGGATAGATCCTTTGGTCGTCTGTCCTGATAGAGGAATGATGTATCAAAATTTGCAAAAACAAGGTATAAAAGTCGCTAATTGTTTTTATCGCCACATTACCTATCCGCCTTTTGACAAAAATACAAAAAATATCTTGCTTTTCCTTCCACGCTTATTTGGACGGATAATGGCAAACGCCATTGGCACTATCCAATTGTATCGTATATGTAAGACTTTCAAACCGGACATCATACATACAAATGTATCGGTTACGGGTATTGGATACTATGCTTCCAGACTATTACGAATCCCGCATGTCTGGCATATTCGAGAGTATGGCGCTTTAGACTTTAACTACTACTACTACCCTTCGCGCCCATATCAGTTAAAGCGTTATAGAAAAAACAATTCCTACACGATTTGTATAACCAAGGACATTCAATGTTACAACGGATTGGAACATAACGACTCCTCTTATGTAGTTTATGATGGCGTTCTAAGTACAAAGCATTTACGATATAATCCTCTCAAGAAACCTTATTTCTTATTTGTCGGTCGTATAGAATGGGCAAAAGGTGTGTTACCTTTTTTGCAAGCCTATGCGGAATATTGTACGACTTGTCATAATCCGTTGCCGCTTCATTTGGCGGGAAGTCTGGAGGGACACCCTAATTATGTCGCTCAATGTTACAAAGTGGTAAAAGAAGCAGGAATTGAAGAATATGTTTCTTTCCTTGGAGAGCAGACCGATATCTTACCTTTTTATTCGGATGCTACGGCACTCATCGTCCCCTCTTTGTCTGAAGGATTTGGTTTTATCACAGCGGAAGCCATGTTCTCTGGTTGCTTGGTAGTAGGGCACGATGTCGCCGGAACAAAAGAACAGTTCGATAATGGTGTAGAACTCACAGGCGAAGAAATAGCACTGCGTTATACCCAACAGGAGCAACTGGTGCAACATTTGCTTGACATAACGGATGTGGTGGAAAAAGGCGTGTTCTCTGCCCGTTACGAACCCATGATTCTTCGTGCGCAACAAGTGGTGAAGCAACTCTACACCTGCGAGCGTAATGCAGAGCAAATCTTTCAGGAATATCAAGAGATACTTAAGCCATAACCAACCATGAACCTATTTAAGCATATTTTAATGGCTACGGGGAAAACCTATTCCTATATAGTTTCTCCACAAGTGCGTGATTTGATAAGGACATGTCTAACATATTTGGACGATGTGCAACAGAAAGTTTATACCCGCGATTTATTCAGAAGAGATTAATTAATTGATTATGAAAAAAATCCTTCTTTTCTTCGGTTCGATATTGGGCTTGCTGGTTACTCCTAATGTGGAGTACTTGTGGCGGCAGATAAAGTTGTATCTTTATACCGGTATGGTGCGGAGAAGATACAAACATTTCGGAAATCGTACTTTCTTGCAGCCGCATACCATTTATCTTGGGGAGAAGTACATATCGTTAGGTGATTATGTATCAATAGGCGATTATGGATTCTTAACAGCATGGGACTATTATGCAAAGGCTGATCAGCATTTATCTCCAACTTTAACTATTGGTAATAATTGCTCCATAGGTGCACATTCACATATCACATGCACACATAGTATCACCATCGGCGATAACCTGCTCACCGGTCCCAGTGTCCTCATCACCGACAATGCCCATGGTGAGGCAGTGCGTGAGTTGTTGGATACAGCCCCCAACTATCGCCCTTTGTATAGCAAAGGTCCTGTGGTAATCGATGACAATGTTTGGATTGGGGAGAAAGCGTCTATCATGCCAGGGGTACATATCGGAAAAGGGGCTATCATTGCTGCTAATAGTGTGGTAACGCACGATGTGCCGGCTTATGCGGTAGTCGCAGGAGTGCCGGCGAAGGTAATTAAACAACTCTAAAAATTTTGATTACTGAGGGTTAATCAATTTGAGTTCTACAAGTGAAATGTCAAGATATGAATGTCGTTATTATTGGTCAGGGAAATGTGGGGAGCAATCTGATGCATGGTTTTACGCAGAAACGGGTGCGTACGCAGATGGTTTCTTCGCGCGAGGGGCTGAATAGACTGCCTATAGCCGATGTGTATATCTATGCAGTTCGCGATGAAGCACTACTTGATGTTGTTCAAAAGGTTACAGAAGAGGGCCTATTACCCACAAACAGCCATCTTCGCACCGCACTGCACCTCCACACATCAGGAACGATGCCTATCTCTTTGTTTGGAGATACATTTCCACACGCAGGGGTTATGTACTTTTTTCAGACGTTCAGTAAGGCGAAATTGATAGACGATTTTTCGCAGATTCCAGTATTTGTTGAGGGTAAGGCGATAGACGACTTGAGTGCTATTTTCTCGTTGGCGCAGACACTCACAGCGCGCGTGTATGAGGCTTCGCAGCACGATCGCGAGCGTCTGCATGTGGCAGGTGTATTCGCCAACAACTTCACGAATCAGATGTATGCTATTGCGGCGGACGTCTTGCGTGATACCCATATTCCATTCCAAGTGTTGCTTCCGCTGATTGACCAAACAGCAGAGAAAGTGCACCACCTATCCCCTCGCGAGGCGCAGACGGGACCTGCAAAGCGGCATGATGAGCAGGTGATGCACCACCACCTATCCCTGCTGAAAACAGATGAACAAAAGCAAGTGTATCGTCTTTTGTCGAAGATGATACAAGCAGGGGAGATACTCTGATGGCTCTTATTGTTGGGGAAATTCCTATCAGAAATGATGTTCGAAGAGGCGGGCGAAATGCTCTGTGAAGCGTTGCCAAAGACTTCTTTTTCCCCAATCATGTAAGGTTACGTATTTGCATTCCGCCATATCTTGTTCGAAGATATGGCGTTGTTGTATTGCGATGTCGGCATCGGTAAAGACTGCCGTTATCTCGTAGGAAAGGCGCAGGCTTCGCGGGTCGATGTTGGCACTTCCGATGGAGGTCAGTCGATCGTCCATGACAATGGTCTTGGCGTGCATGTAGCCGCGTTGGTAGAGGTATATTTGTATGCCTTGGCGCAGGAGCAAGTCGTAGTGGGAAGCGGTGGCTTTGGGCACGAGTATGCCTTTGTCGCCGCGGATAGGGAGCATGAGCCGCACTTCCACTCTCCTGTCGCGTGCGGCTTTGATGGCGGCTTGTATGCTTGGGGAGGGGATGAAATAGGGGGACTGGAAGTAGATGTAGCGCTGCGCATGGTGGAGCATGTAGCAGACGAGGGCATCCATACGCATAACTTTGTCTGTGGGGTTGATGGGTAGGATGTGGATGGGAGAGTGGTACAGCGATGCCTCGTCCTTTTGATTTTCGTTATCAAAGGTGCGGCCTGGAGACCGCACCTCCTTGTTGTATTGAGGGAGTTGCAGAATGCCTTTGCACTCTGTCCAGTCCCAGAGGAAGATGGATTCGAGTTCTTGGATGGCGGTGGGGTCGGTGAGGCGGAGGAGATCGGAAGAGCACACGTCTGAACTCCA
>CAMFEN010000046.1 GCA_945949375.1 uncultured Bacteroidales bacterium
TTATTATTCCCCACAAAGGTGAGCGTTGAGCCGTTGAGGGTAGTAGGCATCCGATATATACTATCTTTGTCCGTGATGTTCCATACCTCGGTGGTGGCATTCGCATTGCTTAATGTGAACTCCAGTGGAACGTCCATTCCGTTGTTTGACGATGAGCGGAATGGCATCTGATTACCTACCATACGGAGTTGGCAGGTCGCCGTCAGTTCAATGTAATTAAGGTAACCTTTCGCGCCGGAAGCAGGATTGGAGTACGTGATACGGACAGTCTGATTGCCGGAGGTCGCAGGATAAGGAGAATTACTGCTGCCTAACTGCGCTTTTGTGTAGAAATCGCTCGTAGGCACTGAGTCTGTTGTTACAGTATTGCTCGTACCATTGAGCGTGAAAGTAAACTGAGACTTCCGAGTAGAGAAAGCTGCCACAGCGATGTTGCACAGTAAAGCCTCGGACGTTACCACGTTCGGAATAGAGAAGGTGAACGAACGCGTGGGGTTGGTCGGAGTGAACATTTCCCCGTAGAACTCTCGTCCTCCGCCGTCCATGCCGCTCGGGTCAAGCAGGTTGATGGAGTCTAACTCATGCACTTGATAGTTGGGAAAGGTAGTGATGCTGACAGCATCTTCTGACGCAACAAGTGCCTCGGCGGTAGCCAGTAGCCGTTGCTCGCCGGCGTTGTCGCTCAAGAAATAGTAACCATAGTCGGAGTACGGATTGCGTGTATGGACAAACTGTACGCCATTGTATGCCCATGAAGTCGTGCCTTGCCCGTAAAAGAGGATATAGTCACCTGCGTTGAATACGCCGTCTGCGCCTTTGTTCATGTAGAAACTTACTGCAGGCAGGTCGTCAATATGCTTCTTCTGAAAGTTCTGGCTAAGCATCGCGCCGCCGTAGCCGTAGAGACGCACATTCGCCGGATTGCTCAATCCCGCTGCCTGCAAGTCTTCGTAGGTCATCTTATAGATACCGGACTCTTTCACCTGTATCTTCACCCAGCTACCGCTACTCAACACAGACTGCTTCGTGTAACTATGCACAATAGCACCTGCCGGTGTCGCTGCCAGACATGCAAACGCACATATGATAAGTATAATCGTTTGTTTCTTCATATCATTGTTGATAGTTTTGAATCAAGGCACCAAATCGTAAATGGTAAATTAAATCCCCTCACTTTACTTTGCAATACAATCCCTCCGCTTCTATCACATCTTCTTCCTGCACGATGCGGCTGCCGTTTATTTGGTGGATATAAATAAGGTCTCCTTGTCGTATGGTCATCACCTCGCTGGCGCGTGCTACTGCCTCCTCAGGAGAGATAATGAGATTTGCTGCCTCCCGCATTTGATCTTCTTGCGACTGCAAAACCGATTCCTGAAACGCACCACTTCCGGCTATTCCTCCCGCCTTGTTCGACATCTCCCCCACCGCAAGCGAGTAGTCAAAAGCAATCGCCCGTGTCCACGAACCGCCTGTCTCGCGGGCTCGCTCCAGCAAACGCTCATCTGCAAAGTCCGCTCCGTGTGCAACAGCATCGTAGTACCGACCTGCAAACTTGGGGGCGATGTGTTTGCCTAAACGACTGACGCGAAGCACTATGCAAGGGGTCATCCGTATCTGGGCATCCTCTTCAGGTATGAAAAAAGGCTTACGGTTGTTTAGCAAACACGAGTCGCCCTTCAATACCATCTCTACGCCGCCGTCTATCCCTATAAAACCGATAATTTTCATTGCACACAAAATCGGCTGCAAAGATACAAAAAAAAACTTATATACGCAAGCTGTGAGGTGTTTTTTGTCATTTTTTCTTAAACATAGTATCTTTTATTCTGCATTATAGACAATTATTGCCAAATCAAACCCCCTATTTTCGAGAAATAACATTTTGTCCTCCAAACCGGTGTGTATCATTGCAAAATGTTTTTTCTTTCTTTTGCGCTCTTTCCTACGGAGAATAGTAAGGGTCTAATAAGGGTCTAATAAGGCTCTAATCGAAAGAAAACAACAATAATCCCACCATATGATTTTTTGCGATATGCTACAAATAATCAACTTATGCTAACAATTTGACAGAATGCAAACCGCGCAGCGAGACCCAATCCACTTTTCGCATACATAAGTTTCAATGATGATTGCTACTATATCCCGCTACACGTAGCGCACTTCGCGTATAAAAAAGCAAAAAAAATACTTTTTTTCGGAAATATATTTGCATATATAAAAAAAAAGTCGTACCTTTGCACTCGCTTTCGGATGAGGCGACTATTCAGTGGTCGAATTTTGGAGATTTTTGCTCTCTTCTGCGAAAGTTGTATGGTGGTCTTAGCTCAGTTGGCAGAGCATCGGATTGTGGTTCCGAGTGTCGTGGGTTCGAGCCCCACATTCCACCCAAGTGCTGATAATCAGCAAATTACATCAAAATAGCATAGAAAACCGTGCCGTAATCGTGCCAATTTTTCTTTCGGTTTTCGTTGCTTTTCATCTCAGGATTGTAAGTAGGTATTTTTCTTCGGATAGTCTGAACTGACTACCCGAAGAAAAAAAAATGCCGTCTGCTCAAAAAACAAAGGTTTCAAAGTCTGATTCTCCCCGAAGAATTTCTGCACAGGTTGGCAGTCGTCTCTCTCAGACGGCGGAGTACCACCTGCGCTATATGCCCGCTGTGCTTATGCACAATGCTATGGGATGGTTTGTGGAGTATTATGTCCTCAACCCCGACAGCGACCGCATGGAGCGCAAGCGTATGAAGTTGAACATGCTGCGGAAACGATATGCGCGGCAGTCGGAGTTCAAGGTAGCAGCCAACGAGATAGTCTGTGATATAAACGCTAAACTTGCCGGCGGGTGGACTCCATTTGGGGAGAATGAGAGTTCTCGGTATTACACCCAAATGAGCGAGGTGCTGCAACTATATATAGAAGACCGCGCGCGTGAGTTGAAGAAAGAGACCATGCGTAGTTATAGGAGCTTTGCCAATATCTTCGGCAAGTGGTTGCAAGCAAAAGTTCCCAACTGTAAGTGTATTTTCTTCAATCGCCTGTTGGCAGTGTCCTATATGGATGACTACTACCGTACCCATCCGAATACGACTACATATAATAATATGCTGAAAATGACCCGCGCTTTCTTTGCGTGGGCGAAAGACAAATGCTACATTAAGGAGAACCACTTTGAGTTGATAAAAGCGAAGAAACGGCAAGAGAAAAAGCGCGTACTGATACCTTTGGAGCAACGCCGGCAGATACGGGACTACTACGAGCGCGTGCGTCCTGAGATGGTGATGGTGTGCGAGTTGGTCTATTCCTCGCTGATACGCCCCATCGAGATTACGCGCATAAAAGTAGGTATGCTGCACTTGAAAGAGATGTACATAGAGATGCCCGCTGCTATCACCAAGACCGGCTACAGCCGCAATGCCGTGCTGTCAAAGGATTTGTGTATGCGGTTGGCAAGCCACGTTGCCCATAGCAAGAGTGGTGATTATGTATTCGGAAGCAACTGGCTGCCGGACACTGACCCTATCTCCGATAAGTCTTTTCGCAAAAACTGGACGAAGATGCGCACGGCGATAGGTTTGCCGGAGGAGATGCAACTGTATTCGCTGCGGGACACGGGGATATTCGATAAGATAAAGTCAGGTATCGACCCGCTGACCGTGATGCAGGCGGCAGACCACCACGACTTGCAGATGACCACGCGCTATGCTAATCATGTTGACCCGAACATGGTGCGTATCATTGCGGAGCAAAGCCCTGATTTTTGAGGCTTGATGTGCGGCGCATGGACGACTGTTTTGTACGTGTAATGTTGCAGCGTTCTGATTGTGGAAAAAAGTTGTAACCTGTGTCATTTTGCGAAAATTCCACTATAACATACTGATATTCAGTACTTCCAAACGGTTACAACTTGGTTACAATCGTGTACACAACTCGGCTTGACACAACTTTTTTCGGCAAAAATGGAGGTTTTTGATTAACAGAGAGCCGCGGACAATAGTTGCAGAAAAAAAATATCCCCTACTGAAAGTAGGGGAAAAGGTGTGTGGGGATGGATTGTTTTTGTTTGCAATCATTACTCAATTCGTCCGCGGTGTAACTGCTCAATGGGGAATATCAAGTCCCAGTTTTTACCCCATACGATGTTGCCATCCTCAATCTTAAACTGCCGGAACTTGCGTTCATCAAGATATTTGTTATACTGCGGGTGTGGGTATTGCCGGATGAAAGCCCCAATATCCACAATTTGCGAGGTGTTGTCGCTGAAAGTCAGATGCACGGAGAGATTGCCTGCGTCCGATGCGTTAGTAATATACAAGCGTTTCATATTAGAGTTTAGTTTTAATGTTTGTACTGCGTACAGCCTGCTTTTTCACAAAGAAATTGACCCATTTTTCAATGATATTTTTGTGATACTTGCGAATAAATGCTTCAGCCACCTTTTTGTCTTTGGAGGATAGAGGTTCTTCGCCTGCTTTTTCTCTTACGCGTATTTCGGATAGTTCTCCATTCAGCATAATAATCTCAAAGATACTATGGCAGCCACTATGGCTAACATGCACATGAATGGGCGTATGTTCGTTTGAGAAAAAGAAGAAAACGAATCCAAAGTATTGATAAATCTGTGGCATAGGGTAGCAGAAGTTAGATTATATTAGTTGCAGGCAAAGGTACTGCTTTTTTGTGAGATATGCAAATGTTTTTGCGGATTTTGCTGTAAAATTGTAGTTTTTTTGTTTATTCTGCAAAAAAGCAGTATCTAATATCAGCCGCACACAACATAAAAAAGAGCCTGTGATGGCTCTTTTTTTTGTTAGTCGGCTTGATACATTGGCATGACTACGATGAAGGCGTTGGGGGTTTTGAGGTAGAGAGGTTGGGTGGGATATTTCTTTTTGTCGGCGTAGTACATATCCATGGTTTTCCATCCCAACGCATCGATTACCCTCAGTCCTTTCAGTAGTGTAGTCGGGTTGTGGGCTGCATTGTACCCGTCCTTTTTGATATAGCAATAGGCATTGAGTTTTTTCGCGCTTTTGGCTTTCTCGATGTACTCGCTGACACTTGCGTCCTTACGCAGAAGGGTCAGTTGGTCGTCTTTTGGCAAGATGGGAGCAATGCCGGGGAATCTTGACACTTTTTGTTTGAGTTCCTCCGTAACCCATCTGTCGTTCTTGTTTCCTGCTAAGACCAGTTGCTCTTTCTGCACCTTCTGATAGACGATGGCTATGATATAGCCATCGGTAGCAATAGCGAGGTTCTTCCCGATATACATGAAGTATAGGTCTATTCTAAGTTGTTCGTTCTTGACGCAGCACCCATCGAGCGCGAGGATGGTCTTTTGTGTCAAACCCGTTGCTTCTGCGAGTTCTTTCGGGGACATCTGTACATGGGGATAGTCCCGAGAAGTAGCCGGTGTATTGAGCGGTACGATGGGTTGGCGTGTGCCTGCCGGCTTGGTGTCGGCAGCGGGCTTTTTCGCTTTCTTTGCAGCGGCTTTGCCGGTGGGCTTGGGCTTGGCAATCGGTGCCGGCTTAGGGGCTGCTTTAGGTGCCGGTTTGGGTGTGGGCGGTGCGATGAGCGGCTTTTGGTATGCCATCTTGCGCAAGGGTACAGCCGTCTTCTTGACGCGGGCGGAACCGCCATTATTCATATACGCGCCCATCTCACGAATGAGCCGGTCAGCAAGCGGTTTTATTTTCAGGAAGTCGTCCTCGGCGACATAGTATTTATCCGTGATGTAGTAACTCCATGACTTGTGTAAGAGGCTGTTAGACTGCCCTTTCTGCTTGTAGAGGTAGCAGATATACTGCTCGAAGAAGCGTGCCCAAATCTCGCATCGTTCGCGCCAATATGGGTTGCTACCCCAAGCGCGTTGATAGTTCTTGCCATTTACGATGGAATCGATTATCTGATTGAGCCATGCACGGAACTGGCAGCCGGTGTTTTCGGGGAGTGTCTTTGCGACGGAAGTACCTCCTGATAGTGCGGTGTAGTCTTTGTTTTGGTCAATGAATGCTCCGAAGCAGTAGTCGAGTGCGTGCCCGTACTCATGCGCCAAAGAGCCTGCACCCTTCTTCTTGGTGAGGTTAATCATGTTCAGCCGCGGCTCATAGTGTGCTGCTGCTCCGCGGTGCCCCCGCGCACCAAAGGCGATACCTATCTGACTATCAAAGCCGATATTCTTCGTGCCAAGAATGGTTGCCAACTCTTTGAGGGTGGTGAGTATGCCGGCGGCGTAGTCGTTGCGCTCTTCGGTATTGACCCAGTTGCCGAACTCGAATCCTTTGAGGTGGTAATCAATCATTACTTGATACAGGTCGGGCACGCGGTCGCCACTATGTGCGAAGCGCGGGTTGTTCATAGTCCGAAAGCCGTTGTACAGGTCAGCCCTACCGCCAAGAGCGATAGGATGACTAACGAGTTGGTTTCCCTCTCGGCGCAAGTTGCGCCCTACATCGGTAATCTTTTTCATTGGAAGATTTGCATTTGTAGTTTGTTGGTACGGGTGGATTTTGCCTTGGTGGCAGTGCGCTTAGTGGTTTTGCGCTTAGTGGTTTTGCACTTGCGGGTCTTGCACTTGCCAGCGGCTTTGCGTGCGGTGCGTTTCTTGCAGGCACCTGCCATAGTCATCTCGCTCGGACGGAGCGTGGCGATAGGTTGTTTGAGTTTCATTGTTTTGTGGAATTAAAGTGTGTTTATAACATTGTCCATGCTGTTTCTATGGCTTGGCGGTCGGGTTGTGGCGTGAAGCCGTTCTCGGAAATAGCCATGGCATAGACAATAGCCGTGAGTTGGTTGTGGTTGGTGGGCGTGATGGTCTCGGTAGGGGATAATCCGGCGCGGTTGGCGACATTGGCGATATATGCCTGCGTGTTGTTCTCGGACGGTGGTGCCCAACGCGTGATGATTTTCTCGATGGTGTCGCAATGGTGCTTCCGGATATAGGTCTGCAAAGTCTTGATGGCGGCGCGGTAGCCGTACTCCATGGCAGAGAACTGCTCGAAGGAGCCGTCGGTATTGGGCGAGACCTTGCCTAACCAGCGTTCGGAGGAGATGCGAATGTTGAGCGGGTTATTGTTGCGGTAACCGCGTGGTAGGGCTGTGTTTTGGAACTGTTGCATAGTTTCTTCGGATGTTCGTTTGGCGAGCAGGTAACGGACGAGTAGGACGATAAGGACTATCAGCAAAATGCCCGCGACGGTGCCTGCTGTGGCGAGGATAAGAGTTTCTTCTCTTTTCATAGGAAGTATTTGATAGTTCGGATGAGTAAGGCGATGGCGAGTAGCGACCAAAAGACGATGCCTGATATGCGGCAGAAGGCTTGTATGGGTGTTTCCTTTCGTTCGCGTTCTATGTACTCCACGACAGGTACTTTTACTTCGATGTTTTGGCGTATGGTATCTGGTCGTTGATGTGCTGTGAGGTTGAGTTGTCCGGATTGGTGTGTGAGTGTGGCGGCGGCGTTGCCTGCTGTGATAGAGAGCGAGTCGCCGATGATTTCGTGGAGGAGGGAATCGCAGTTGCAG
>CAMFEN010000047.1 GCA_945949375.1 uncultured Bacteroidales bacterium
TGTAGCCTATCGTCAGCGGCGTGTTGTAGTTCCCGTCCACCGACAGCGTCCAGTCCTGTGGCAGATAGGCAGTCAGCGTGGCGGAAGCCGACGCATAGTGGTTGCGGTTCAGGTAAGTCCCGTCGTAAGAGCGGTTGATGAAGTTGTAGTACGCCGCGTTCACCGTCAGTGCCAACCACGCACCTGTCATCTGCCGCGTCCCATCTGCCCCTGTCTCAAACTTCGGCACAAGGGGCAACTCCGTCAGCGAAAGGTTACCGCCGTGCATCGTGCAAGTGCCGAAGTTTACCCATTTCTGCCTGCCGTTGCCATTCGGCAGCAGTTCCATGTGCGCCGACAGCATGTCCTGCGTGTGCGCGAAGTTAAACGCCAGCGACACATACTGCGAGTACGAGAAGTTCAAGTCCACTTGGTTGTTAAACTCCGGCGTCAGTTCCAAGTTACCTTCTTGGTAGTTATGCGCGTCCATATAGGTGCGGAAAGGGTTCAACTGATAGTAATTCGGACGCTTGATACGCCGTGTGTACGACACGTTCATGCTCCATTTGTCGGTCGGGGTATAGCCGAAGAACGCCGTCGGGAATACGTCAAAATAGTTCTTCATCGATGTGCTGTCCGCAGAAATCCAGTCGCCCTCCGAGTGCGTGAATTCCCCGCGCAGACCCAATTTCGCGTTGAACTTCTGCCCAAACTGCTTTGCCACCGAGATATACACTGCCGCCACCTGCTCCGAGTAGTCAAAGTCCGAGTGTTGTGTCGGGCGCGCCACGCCGTTCAGCGTCGAGTCCGTGGTCATGCGGTTGAAGGTATTCGACATCGCCCATTTCGCGCCTGCCTCTATCACACCCGTCTGCCAAAAGCGCGTCTGGAAGTCCACCTTCGCCGAGTAGATATCCATCCCCGTAACGACCGTGTCGGAGAAACCATTGTAGTAATACCTGTTCTGCTGGCTGTTCCCCTGCTGCCCCGCATAGCGGTTGTAGTCCACATTTGCCGTCAGTTCGCGGTCGAGCGAGTCGTTGAACACATGCGTGTAGTTCAGGTTCGCCGTGTATTGCTGCGAGCGAATGGGATTAGCCAAGACCGACATCGAGTTCTCTACGATATCGTCCCCCACTTTCGTATAGCCCCAGCCGTGTCCTTCGGGCACCTCCTGCCGCATAATCATAAACGGCGCTTGGAAAATAAAGCCGAAAGTGTTCTTCTTGTCGATGAACCAATCGTTTCCAATCTTTGCCATATAATACTGAAAATCACACACATACTCCGACTCATCATACCGCTCCGTGCGTGTCTGCGTCAGCGTGTCCAATGCCTCGCTGCCCACCTCCACGTGAATGTTTTGGTCCACATAGAGTTGCGTCAGCGTCGCGAAGGTGTAGGTCTTCTCCGAGCGGTAGTTGAGGTTCAGCGAGAACCTCTCTCTGTTCTGCCATTTCTCCACATCCCCGTAGTACATGCCGCCGTAGCTGGCAGTCAGTGTGCCATTTAGTCCCTGCATCATGTTGCGCTTGGTCTTGATGTTGATGATACCGCCTTGTCCTGCCGCGTCGTATTTCGCCGAAGGGTTTGAGATAATCTCTATCTTTTCTATCGTGCTGCCGTCCGTGCCTTCCAGCATGGCTTTCAGTTGGTCGCCGCTCAGGTACGACGGACGCCCGTCGATATACACCTCCACCGACTTGCCGTTCACCGTTACGTTCCCGTCCTTGTCCACCTGCACACCCGGTGCTTTCTTCAGCAAGTCCTTGCCGTTGCTGCCCGCCGCAAAAGGCGAGTTGCTGACATTCAACACTATCTTATCAAACTGTCGCTCAATCAGTTGCCGCTTGGCTTTCACCTCCACTTCCGCCAACTCCGCGCTCTCCTCTTGCAGGGTGATAAGCAGATTAGCATCGCCAGAGTGAATAGCCCGTGCCACCGTCTTGTACCCGATAAAACTCACTTGTAGGATATAGTTATTGTTGCTTTTTACCCCCTCCCTTTGTAGGGAGGGATGGGGAGGGTCCTCTTCTCCCTCTCTTGTAGGAAGGGTAGGGGTCGAGCTGTACGCTGATATGCTGAACGCCCCTTTCTCATCGGTTATCGCACCGGTTACAAGGTTGCTGTCTGCCGTGAGCAGACTGACTGTAGCATAAGCGATAGGCTCTCCTTGTGCATCCTGCACCTTCCCAACGATATTCTTCTGCCCCATGGCAGCGACAGAACCGAGAAATAGTAGTAATAAGGTAATACTTCGTTTCATACTCTATATTTTAGCCGATTATTTTAGTGTTTAGTTAGTCGAAACTCCCCCGATACTCCTCCGATAGAATGGTAGGTTATTATTAGGTTATTATTAGGTGATTATTAGGTGATTATTAGGTGATTCACCTACCTTTTCGCCACCTTTGCCGGAAGAATACGCATAGATAGGAGTTTTAACGGTTCTTTAATGGTCTTTAACGGAGAAATAGTACTTCGTAAATCGTAAATCCCTTTGGTGGTTCTTTAACGCTCTTTAACGGAGCCTTTAGCGCGTGCTTTGATATACTGCAAGTTCGCAACAAACTGCTGTTGCAGCAGCGAGGCGATTTCTTCTTCTGTGAACACCTTCACCTTATAGGTAATCATAGAACACAGTCCCAAACTAAAAAGCATCATCTGCTGAAACAATTCTTCTGCCTCTGCTTCGGTAAGCCCGAATTCTGCCGCATAGCGCCCGCTCATCGTCTTGCTCAGGTGCGCCACATCGGGCATGATGCCGCCGCCCCAGTGGATGAAGTTGTACAGGTTCGGTTCTTCGCGGGCAAACCGAACGATATTAAAACCAAAGTCGCGGGTCGAAGACGTGGCTGTTTGCAGCGAGCGAGCACCCTGTTCCGACGCCTCAGAGTGTTCCTGCTGCCATACAGGTGTCTCCACCAGCACCGCTTGCAGAAAGCGATTGCAGGCTTCTGCGCGCGTAGCGTTGATAAGTTCCTCCATGTTCCTGAATGCCGTGAACAAAGGTCGCGAGGAGCAACCCATCCAAGCACCCAAGTGGCGAGCATTAATACTCTCATACCCCTTCTCACGCACCATCTCTATCGCCGCATCCAATATCATCTCGCGGCTGTACTGAACTTTCCTTGCCATACTACAATAATTATTGTGAAGTTAATATAATCGAATACTTTCAGCAGTCAAGTAGTAATTTGGTTTTTGTTAATAGTAAAATAGTAAATTGTCAAAAAATATTTGAGCAATATTTGAAAATATTTGTTGAGTCTAAGAGTTCTTGTTCGTTTTTGTCAAGTATTATTGTTTGTTTTTGTGTACAAGCCGTATTTTAGTGCATGATAATAGGTAATAATTATGCAATACTTGTTATATAACATTGGTTATGTAACAAACGTTGTGCAAAAGTACTGCTTTTATTTCATATACGCAAACAAAAGACGCAGTTTCCGCCAAGAAACTACGTCTTTCTAAATAATAGTACTGCTTTTATTAAAAATAAAATACTTTTTACATGAACTCAATATAACAAATATATCAATATGTTGGAGAATGTTATCGCAACAGAAGAGCCTTCTTTGGATTTTGGTGCATTACCGTACGAAACGCCGGAACTGATACAGTGTTTTATCCACGATGATCATTTTCGTGACTATGCTTGTTATGGCATTAAGTACATGGAGAAGCTGCGCGAATTAGGAAACCCCACAGTTGAGGATATGGTATACACCTATTCACATCTAAGGTTTAAGGATGCCTTTCAAAAGGCTGTTGAAATGTACGTATAATTTACATTTTAATATACAAAACTATACTACAATGAAGAATTATTTAATTGTTGTTCTTACAGGAGTTCACAAGTTACACATTGCTACCCAATACCGTCGCCCTTCCAATCCCTAACGCGGTCACTAAGTCTTTGACTTATTTAATTTTGCAAACTACACTTTACAATTTTAACAAAGTTCTGGACGGTTTCGGTATGTGAAATAAATGTTGTACCTTTGCAGCGTGATTCGAAAATGGTCACGCAGTTTTTATATGAAAGGTTTAGAATCAGGTATTAAAATAATAGACGAATCTTTAGGTGGCCTAAAGGACGGTAAATTATATTGCATAGGATGTACCGTTAATGCTAACAGGACGAATCTTATAGCAAAGATTGCAATGGGATTAGCAACACGCGATAACAGCGTTTTGTTATTCTCATTGGAGAAAAACCGCAAAACAATGTTTAATCAGCTTTTTAGTGTTTTAAGCCAATACGACGAATCGGAAAAGTCGAGAAATGGAATTGAAAAGCAAAGCAATCTTATGGCCAAGATGGGGGAATATCCGATTTGGATAGAAGATACTCCAAAGTTAAGTTATTCTTCATTACAGAATACTATACAGCGTATATGTTATCTGAATAAACATGCTGTTGGTGTAGTAATGGTAGATAATATAATGCAGATGGCAACCGACTTTCAAATATCTGCTGCAGAACTATGTATTAAGGCAAATTTGTATCTTCTAAAAATGGTAGCCAAAGAATATAAAATACCCGTTTTGGCTTTTACGGAAATTAGCCGTAATGAAGAATTAAATAGACCTTTTGAAGTCAGTGAGTATATTGATGGAATGCTGATATTTAAGTCTACGGAAGATGATTCTCCATATTTATCGCGTAAAGGAGTAAAGATCATTACAATCGGGGATGGCATGTCAGCGGAACCTACATTATTTGACGCTCCACAAGTGGTTGTTAAACTTGGAAATGAAATATAATTTTGAAATTATGGAAGACATTAAAACTCTCATGTCCTTGCCGTGGGAAGACCAAGTAATGTACCTTGCAGAGCATGGCGCAGATGAACGATTTATTCGAGCACTTATTCGGTCATTGCCGGAATCAGAATGGACAGTTTTGGAAAACGCACAAACTCCGTTTGTTGTGCGCAGAGCTATCGACACACTTCGCTGGGAAGATGCCGCTTTTGCACATCAGCGTGAAATCAAAGAACAGCCCAAGTACCGTCCGGTGGATGAAGTATTGGCTGACTTTTTGGGGAAAGGCAAGAAACAGGCTGCACGCAAAGAACTACAAGTGCGTTTGCCTTATCTTACCGCCTATGAGCAAAAGCAGATTATATATGCTTTCTTGGATACAGAAGTCAAAACCGACCGCGTGTTTGTACTCAAGTACCTTGACACACATTTTGATCCGATGTACATGAAGGCAGTTGAAGTAGTTTGGAACTTGCATCATGATTTTGAATCCGCAAAATTGCTTACACACTATGCTTCTGATGAGTTTATCGCCGAGAACTTTGAGCAGCTGGTGCAAGACTATCGCTATTTGCCTGTACGCTTGCGTATGCCCGCAGACTATCCTGTTGAACGGAGGTTTCAGTATTGGCACGAGTATCTCTACCTTTGCGCTCGTCAGCATTTACCTATAACCGAGAAAGTCGCTTTTTCGATACTATCCAACACCATTCATTTGCGCTTGGTACAGGAGAATATGGCATTTGAAGGAGCTTCGCTATTTAGGCTATCATTTATGTTTCCCATTTTATGGTCACTTGGTGAACTTGGATTTATCGATATCATCTTGCGCTTCTATTTGGAAAACGAACGGACCAAACCCCTTTTCAAGTCCGGCAACTGGGACGAAATCCGAGATTCAATTATTGCACAATTGAAAGAGGACGGCTTTTTTACATGTTATGATGTCCTCGACCCGGACAGAAAGCCGGAAGACAACATAACGGTTGAGGAATTCGATGAATAGACGATTTTTAATTTAAAAAACAGGAATATTTGCATTTTTTTATAGGTTAAAAATTGCATAATTCAAATTTTTATTGTAATTTTGCTAGCAAAATTTTTAGCAATGTCAATCATGGAAGACAAATATGGAGTAATATTTGCGGACGATGGCGAAACACTATCAGAGTGCCCTAAAGATTTGTCGGGCGAGTATATAGTACCTGAGGGCGTTCTTGATATTGAAAGAGGTGCATTCAGCGAATGTGCTACACTAACATCAATAATAATTCCAGATAGTGTAGTTTTTATAGGAGAATACGCCTTTAGTGACTGTCATGGTTTAACATCTATCACATTACCATACCACGTCATCAAAGTTGAAGAGGGGACTTTTATGGGATGTACCAATTTAGAAACGCTCATTATCAAAAACCCCAAAATCGATATTGATGATGAGAGTTGCGCATTTCTCGATTGTCCTCTCAAAAAGATAGTTATTCCTAAAGGAAGCAAGGAACATTTCAAAATGCTGAAAGGTTTCAAAGGCTATAGGCGAATTATGGTAGAAGAAAAATAAATTATATAATGTGATTATGAAAAAACAAATGTTCGAACCGGCTCCTATAAAGTTGACGGTAGAAAGTCCTCAAACTTTTCGGGATATTGTAAATAGTGATGCCTATGCGAAAGATGAAGCATTTATAGGCTATGGTAATCCTGCGGCAAAAATCCTTATTGTGGGGCAGGAAGTGACTTGGAGAAAAGATGAAGACCAACTGAACGAGTATAATGCATACTGCAAACGCAACATTTCAGATTGGAAGAAAAATCTTGAGCAGAAAGAAGTTACGATACAGGGAGATATTCATCATCCGATAGATGGAGTAACAACAGAGGCGTATGAACGATTTAATCCATTGTACCCTCACTATTTAAGGTTTAATAAAAGATTGCACATCCGCAATAAAGATTGGCATACCTCCAATTATGGTGCAAGTTCTACATGGATTCACTATCAACAACTAATTGATTGTATCTTCTATAGAACCGCACCCAAGATTATCGATTTCGTGAAGGATTGCTTCATCACAGAATTAAGTGAAGAAGCTCGTCCGCATAATATTGAGTTAGCAGAAAAACTTTCAAAAGAGGAAAAAGATGCGGAAAAATTGAGACAGGCGAAAGCAACGGAGAAATCTATTGCAGACAGATGTCCTCTCTTAAATGAACCTTTCTTTAGTGAGTTTCCAATTATTGTTCTTGCCTGTGGTCAGTATGCTTCCAAAATTCTCCCTTACACATTTGGCTTAGGGGCTGATTTTAAGTTTGAGCAGCGAAATGGTTATAAGGTTTTCAAGACTGATAGTAGGATTGTTATTTGGACGAGACAGTTATCGGACCATCGGGGGAATCCAGTACCGCCAGAGTTAATTCACGCAATAGCGAAAGAAGTCAGACAATATTTGTAACTTCATATATATACAACGCAGACAGACGTTAATAAACGCTGTGCGACCGCTAGCTCGTGACGGGTCGGCGGTTTTTCTTTTATATTTACCTACGGTCTACCTCTTTCTGTCACGTTTTTTCGCCCTGACCAAGCAGCTGCGCCCTGCACTCTACCTGCCGGTGGCTGCAACTACCTCCGGTGGGTGACTACAGCCCTTTGCTGTACCGGCTGACATATACACCCTGCGAGCGTCCGGCAGCTGTAACACCCTCCACAGCATCCACATACGATTGTGTCTTCTCATGCTTGATGAACGC
>CAMFEN010000048.1 GCA_945949375.1 uncultured Bacteroidales bacterium
CGGACTGATTGTGGGGCAGTTCAGCGACTGCGAGGACGACCCCTCTATGGGGTGCACCGTCTATGAGACGATACGGCATGCCGTGGAGCCCTACCACTATCCCGTGGTGTTCAATTTCCCCGCAGGGCACGTGGAGGAGAACATGCCGCTCTACCTCAACGCCCCTGTGGAGATAGACGTGCGCGAGGATTACTCCTCCTCGATACACTCGTTCTTCAAATCTTCGTAGAAAGCGGCATGGGTGGTATCCATATAGGGTGCAACCCACAGCAGACCGATTCCTGCGGTCATTATTCCAAGCAGAAGCCAACCGATGAAAGAGAGGTCAAGCACAAATAAATCCCATTTGTGCCCCTTCATCATCTGACTGCTTGTGCGCAAAGCCTCGCGGGCACTTAGTTCAGGATAGTCGCGCAATAGGTAAGGCACCATGCTGTAAGCATAACTCAATACGATAGCCCCAATACCCAGCGTTACGATACCCAGCAAAGTGCTAAATACCATCACCAGCAGCAAGGCGGGTACGGAGCGAGAGTAGTCGCGGCGGAAGAACTGCCACATCTCGCTGAGGCCGCTTGTTCCCTCTTCGTTGCTTCGCAGGAAAGAAAGGAGGGCATTGGTCAAACCATAGCCCAAAGGCATGATAAGCAGTACCGACACAAGGAACGAACAGCCCGACATCGATTCGGATAGCCACGGTAGACGAGTGGCAAATACACCCGACACAACGCCTAAGGGCACACTAAAAGCACATGCCACCAAGATGAGAATGAGAAACATAAGGACAGCCTCTGTCCAGCGGCCTTCTAATGCCGCACGCGCCTGCGCGCGATACTCGGAGTTTTGTTTCATAAGAGTTGATTTTTAGTTGTTTAAGTTATTGGTATTATCGGAATTATCGGGAAATTCAATACTGGGGACGCGGGCGTCTCGCCCGCGGTAGCATACAACGCCTCATAATTCATAATTCATAATTAAAGCAAGCGCCTCCTCCTCTTTGCGGGTCATCTCTGCTTTGGTCTCGGGGGTTTTGTCGGCTTGTCCTGTGAGGTGTAGCACGCCGTGGATGAGGATGCGCAGCAGTTCGTGGTCAAACGAGGCGGAAACCATCTCTGCGTTACTCCGCACGGTGTCAAGCGAGATGAAGATGTCGCCATTGAGACACTGGGCGGTGGTGTAGTCGAAGGTGATGACATCGGTGTAGTAATCGTGCTGCAAGAACTTGCGGTTGACTGCCAGAATTTGCTCGTCGTTGCAGAATAGGTAGTTGATATTACCCACGCTATAGCCGTACTCTGCCGCCACAGCACGAATCCAACGCGCCACATGTCGCGGGTTCAGCCCTACTTCCGCCAACTCAAAAGGCGTAGGTGCGTCGGTGTTGTTGTATGTAAGGAAAGATATCATAGATTTTTGGGGATTAAGGATAAAGGACACAGGATGAAAGACTAAATAGTTTTGTTCCTAAAAATACAGAGACGAAGGTAATAAGTCCTTCATCCTGTGTCCTTTATCTTTTATCCAAAGAATATATACGCCAATATGATGGCGGCGAGGATGCCGAAGAAGTCGGCTATCAGCCCGCAGAGCACCGCATAGCGGGTGTCCTTGATGTTCACACTGCCGAAATAGACAGCGATGATATAGAAGGTGGTGTCGGTACTGCCTTGCACAATGCTCACTAATCGCCCAACGAAACTATCCGCGCCGTACTGCACCATAGCGTCCACCATCATGCCTCGTGCGCCGCTACCCGAGAGGGGACGCATGAGGGCGGTAGGCAACGCCGGCACAAAGTCGGTGTTCAGTCCGCAGGCGGCGAACAGCCAACCTAAGCCCGCCACCAGCATGTCCATTGCTCCGCTTGCGCGGAACATACCCACTGCCACAAGCATGGCTATCAGGTAGGGGATGATGCCGATGGCAGTCTGGAAACCGCCTTTCGCGCCATCGATGAACGCATCATAGACATTGATTCTGCGCACCATGCCCGCGATGATGAACCAGCAGATAACCCCTAATAGTATCACCGCCGCCAGCACAGCAGACCATTTGCTTACCACCTCCTGTGGCAGCGACAATGCCGCCCAAAGTACCAAGCCGACGAAAAGTGTCAGCCCGCCTATCGTACCCAATACGATACGGTTGAACAAATTGATTCTCTGTGCGATAGCCACGGAGATAAGTCCCGCCATGGCGGCAAAATAGGTAGCGAGGAGAATAGGTAGGAAGACATCGGCAGGGTTAGCGGCACCGAGTTGGGCGCGGTAGGTCATGATACTCACCGGCACGAGGGTCAGTCCGCTGGTAACCAGCACGAGGAACATGATCATTGAGTTGCTCGCGCGGGGCTTGTCGGGGTTGGTCTCCTGCATCTCTTTCATCGCTTGCAAGCCGAGCGGTGTGGCGGCATTGTCTATGCCGAGCATGGTCGCGCTGATGTTCATCAGCATGCTACCGAAGGCGGGGTGCCCTTTGGGCAGTTCGGGGAAGAGACGCTGGAAGAAAGGAGACACGGCGCGCGACATGGAGCGAATGACACCAGCCTGCTCGCCGATTTTCATGATACCCATCCACAGCGAAAGCACGCCCGTCAAGCCAATGGATATCTCAAAGCCCGTCTTCGCACCGGCGAAGGTAGAGTTGAGTATCTCGCTGAAGATACCCACCTCGCCGAAGCATACGGCTTGCACTATCCCGACCACGACCGCAATCAGGATGAGTGCTATCCATATATAATTGAGAACCATAGTATTAATGAGATTAAGGAACAAGGATAAAGGATAAAAGACGAAATAGTTTTGACTCTGATCCCCGCCCCCTTGCCCCCTCCCCGCAAGCGGGGCGGGGGAGTTTAGAGACGAAAGTAAAAAGTCCTTGATCCTGTGTCCTACTTCCTTTATCCTTAATCTTTTATCTCTTGTCCCAATACGGTGAAGACGGTACCATCAGCGCGGCGAATGCGGAGTTCTCCGTTTTGGAGGAATTTCTTTGCGGGCGAGTTCTTCTCTGCGTTTACTTCCTCTATTGCGTCTATAACGGGCATACCCTCATAAACGAGGTGGATAGGACGGTCGTAGGAGTTGAGCGCATTCACCTCCATACGGATGCCGTTGGTGGTATGTTGAATGCTGACATTGCCGCTGAAGAAGAACCAAAATGGTTCGATGAGGTAACCCTCGTGGTCTAAATAACCAAAACAAGATGGTTGGGCTTTGGTATATAGCACACCGGGAGATGCTATTACGGTGCCGGTTTGATAGGTATAGTCAATGGGATAGTCGCCCTCCGGCAGGAAATGGGCGGTATCTATCTCGTCAAGGAAGAAACCTATCTGAACAAAAGGATAGGGATAGGTGCCTTGCCCAAATATCGTAAGGAACACTTCGCCGTATTCCTCAAAATATTTGGTAATAAATAATGCTTCATCGTTTGCCGAGAAGGTGTGGTCTATCTCGCCCTCTTCCGCGTCGTATTGAAGACGCGTGTGGGTGTCGGCAATGAAATGGAGGTTGTACATCCTATCATCCGAACAGATGAAACGTGCGTCCATGAACACGGTGTCGTTGCGGACAAAGGATGTGGCTTCGCCTTCCAGCAGGTAGATGACCTCGGCTGCCACTTGGCTACTATCTAATTTGTACATGAAAGTATAGACATCGTAGAAGTCGGAGTGCTTGAACATACCATCCATCGTCCATGTTCCAGCGAGCGTATCTGCGTTGGGGCAGAGCGAAACGATGTAGGCACTGTCGTTGGACATGCCGTATAGTTGGAACGAACCGTATTCCAAAGCGTTATAGAATGCTGCTTTGCCAATGATTACATCAATAGTGTCTTTGGGCACAGGAACAGCGTACCAGAATGCTACTTGGTACAGGGTGCCATCGTAGTCTTTGATGGTGGCATCCACTAAGATACTATCTGCCGTTTGGCGAACCACGCACTCGGTGTCAGCAATCTTCGCTATCACGGTATCCATCTTTCCAGAGGGACGACGCACGGCATGGTGAAGGTAGGTGTATTGGGGTTCGATATCCCATTCTCGGGAGCTGAACTCGCCTTCCAACTTATCAGAGATAAATGCTACCGACACTAAGTATTCATCGTTCATGTTATACACTTGATAACTGCCACCGTTGCTGTTGGGCACGATGTAGGCGCGTGTGTCAAAAGTCAAGTAGATGGTGGTGTCTGTGGGGGCTACCAACTGACGCATGGTGATATTGTAGCATGTGGAGTCGGTAGCAATCACCTCTGCCTGCACAATGGTGGAGTCGTTTTCCTCCTTGATAACTACTTTGCTGTATAAACTATAGGTGTACAAGTCGCCTTTGGTGGTATGTTTCGTGATACCTACTACGGCATCAGGAGAGGTGAAGGTGCCTGTGGGGGTGAAAGCAACGATCTCCATCAGTACTTCATACTCGTCGTTATAACCATCAAGGTGTAAGGTATGTGAGTAGGTTAAATTAGAGTCGTCTATGGTGAGGTTGTTGATAGCGATATCAACTGTGTCTTTTGGCGCGGGGATGTCGTGGATAAAATGCAATTCGTATAGCACCGTGTCGGTAGCAAGGAAACTGAATTGGAAATCGTAACTTTTTCCGTGCATAGTAACGGTGTCTTTCGAGAGCAGAGATGCCACACCCCTCTCGTCTGTCAAGAGCGAGACGCGTTTCCCGTCGGGGAAGAGCAGGTATGTCCCAGCGGCAACCAAATCTGCCAAGGAGTAGTTGCCGACAATAGCGGGGTTGTTGATCTGTACGGCGGCTTCTACCATGTCTTGCAACGTCCCTACTACTTGAAATGCCGTGTCGCCGATGATATGCAGGTCGGTAACGGGGAAAGTGTATTGAATAGTGTCGCGTGCTACTAATTGCAAGTCCTCGCCGTGTACGACGTAGACATTGCCGTCCGAGCCATTGACGGTAGCATCCAAAGTGAGGTAACGAAGACCCGGGCGGAGAGGCTGATAGGCAACAACGAGTTGCACATCATTCATAAAGATTTGTGCTTTCACTCTGTTCTCTTCATCGAAGGATTGAATCATATTGAAGAAACCACCCGCCATCGTGCTTTTGGTGAAAGTGCCGATCATATCTTCCGAGACATATTGGAAGTGTACTTTATAGTTCAGTCCATTAACAGGATACGCACTATTGAATTCAAACGACCACTCGCCAAATTGCTCATAGTGGACAGGCTCGAGCGTCTCGGCTACAATACGGATGGTATCGCCTGTGGCATGAGCCAGCATGGGCAATACAATAAGTGCTAAAAGGATAGATAGTTTTTTCATACAATTTTTTTGTTATTTTGAAAAGCAGGCGGGTACGCACGCGTACCCGCCTGCTTGAAACTTGAAACCAGAAACTTGTCTCCTATTTCTGCCAGTTATCTTTGAGGGAAGCGGTGCGGTTGAGCACAAGTTTATCCGCAGTCGTGTCGGGGTCCACTACGAAATAGCCTTGCTTGAGCAACTGGTAGTGGTTCACCTGCGCTATGCCGTCCACATACTCGGTAGCATGCAACTCTTTGCGCAGCGCGCTCTCCACCTTGATTTGTTTGATTTCCAAACTGTTCGGGTTGAGCAGGTCGCGGAAGTCGCCTTCCTCGGCGGAGGGGTTCTCTACGGCGAACAGGCGGTCGTACAGACGTACTTCTGCATCCACGCAGGATTGGCACTCCACCCAGTTGATGGTCGATTTGGTCTTGCGGTTGCCGCCCTCGGTGCCCGATTTGGAGTTGGGGTCGAAGGTTGCAAAGACGGTGGTGATATTGCCCTCTGCGTCTTTCTCGCAGCCTGTGGCTTGGATGATGTAGGCGTTCTTGAGTCGCACCTCACGCCCGCCCGGGCTGAGGCGGAAGAAGTTCTTATCACCCAACTCTTGGAAGTCGCCGCGCTCGATATAGAGTTCGCGGTCGAAAATCATCTCGCGGGTGCCCAACTCGGGGTGTCCGTCGATGTTCTCCGCTACGATGGTCTCGGGCTGTGCCTCGCGGTTGGTGATGATGAGTTTGACTGGGTCGAAGATGGCGCATACGCGCGGTGCCGTCTCTTTCTGATTCTCGCGGAGGGTGTGCTCCAGCAAGCCCAAGTCAATCATTCCCTCCACCTTGGTGTAGCCTATCTTATTGATAAACTCACGGATAGCATCGGGTGTGTAGCCGCGTCGGCGCAGACCGCATACGGTCGGCATGCGGGGGTCGTCCCAGCCGCGGACAAGCCCTTCCTTCACGAGTTGGAGCATCTTGCGCTTCGACATCACTGTGTAGGTGATGTTCAGGCGGTTGAACTCGTACTGGTGCGGGCGGTATTCAGTGTCGGCAAACTGGTCGATGAAATAGTCGTATAGCGGGCGGTGCACGACGAACTCCAGCGTGCAGATGGAGTGGGTTACGCCCTCAAAGTAGTCGCTCTGTCCGTGTGCAAAGTCGTACATCGGATACACATTCCATTTTCGCCCCGTGCGGTGGTGGGGGTGTGTGGTGATGATGCGGTACATGATAGGGTCGCGGAAGTGCATGTTGGGGTTTGCCATATCAATCTTCGCGCGGAGCACCATCTTGCCATCGGGTATTTCTCCGTTCTGCATGGCTTGGAAGAGACGCAGGTTCTCCTCGATGGGTCGGTCGCGGAAGGGCGATGCCACACCCGGCTCGGTGGGTGTACCTTTCTGCTCGGCTATCTGCTCTGCAGTCTGCTCGTCCACATAGGCTTTGCCCTCTTTGATGAAGCGGATAGCGAGGTCGTAGAGTTGTTGGAAATAGTCGCTGGCGTAATAAACATTGCCCCACTTAAAGCCCAACCACTTGATATCCTGCATGATAGAGTCCACATACTCTACATCTTCCTTCACGGGGTTGGTGTCGTCGAAGCGGAGGTTGCAAACGCCGTTGTACTTCTCGGCGATACCGAAGTCCATGCAGATGGCTTTGGCGTGTCCAATATGCAGGTAGCCGTTAGGCTCGGGCGGGAAGCGCGTTTGTATTCTGCCGTTGTTCTTACCCTCTTGCAGGTCTTTCTCCACAATCTGCTCAATGAAATTCAAACTTTTCTCTTCCATAGGTTATTTGACAATTTGACAATTTACGATTTGACCATTTGCTATGCAGTCTCAAACAGTTGCCTTAGTTGATTCCGCGAACAACGCCACGCGGAGAGGCTTTGATGAAGTCCACTATCAAGTCGCGTTCGGGTGTCTGCGGCAGGGTAGCTACAATTTGCTCCAACGCTTGCGACACGTTCAGTCCGGACATGTAGAGTAGTCGGTAGGTCTCTTGGATAGAGGACAGTTGCTCTTTGGTGAAGCCGCGTCTCCCCAATCCGACGGAGTTGATACCGCAGTAGGAAAC
>CAMFEN010000049.1 GCA_945949375.1 uncultured Bacteroidales bacterium
CCTTCGGCGGGTTCAGCGTCTATTGGCTCGCCGGACACCACGACAAGCGATTCAAAGCCTTCATCGCACACGACGGTATTTTCAACATGGAGATGCAGTACCTTGAGACCGAGGAGAAATGGTTCGCCAACTGGGATATGGGCGGCGCGTACTGGGAGAAGAACAATCCCACCGCGCAACGCACCTTTGCTAACTCGCCCCACCGCTTCGTGGAAAAATGGGACACCCCTATTCTCTGTATTCACGGCGAGAAAGACTACCGTATCCTCGCCAATCAGGCCATGGCGGCTTTCGATGCGGCGAAGATGCGAGGCATACCCGCGCAGTTGCTCATCTTCCCCGACGAGAACCACTGGGTGCTGCAACCGCAGAACGGTATCCTCTGGCAGCGCACCTACTTCGCTTGGCTTAATAAATGGTTGAAAACATGCAACTAACTATCATCATATTCGCCGCTATACTGCCCGCGTTCCTGCTGGTGCTCTATATCTGGCTGCGCGACAAGTATCAGCGCGAGCCGATAACAGAGGTGCTTAAAGCCGTCGGATTGGGCATTTTATCCGCTTTCATGGCGGTACTCGTTGAGGGATTTTTCCAAGGATTCGGCATTGTATCCGAAAATCCGACCACCCTTTTGGGCGCAGCGTGGAACGCGTTTGTGGGAGCCGCTATCCCCGAAGAATGCGTGAAACTGCTGGTTTTAGCGCTTTTCCTACGAAGAAATCGCTATTTCGACGAGCGATTTGACGGGATTGTCTATGCCTGCGCGGTGGGGATGGGCTTTGCAGGGACAGAGAACATCGTGTATCTGTTCAGCAACATCAACGAGTGGGAGACAGTGGCTATTCAGCGTGCGATTTTTGCCGTGCCCGGGCACTTCATGTTTGCCGTAGCCATGGGCTATTTCTACTCTCTGGTCTATTTCGGCGATGTGAGTTGGCGCATGCAGGGACGAATTCTGTGGGTGC
Organism: uncultured Bacteroidales bacterium; assembly: GCA_945949375.1. Lineage (GTDB taxonomy): Bacteria > Bacteroidota > Bacteroidia > Bacteroidales > Paludibacteraceae > Colicola. The sequence continues at coordinate 969 of CAMFEN010000049.1, forward strand.
CCGTGCTGCTGCACGGAGTGTATGACGCATTACTGATGATGGCGAACGTTGGCACTGCACTGAGCAGCATACTGATTGCACTGTTCTACGCCTTCTGCTTCATGATGTTCCGCTTCGGGCGCGACAATATCAAGAAACATATCCAACGCGATGAGAACGACCCTAACCAAGTAGCCTTTTGGAGAAAATGACCAACTACGAAACCTGCATACGCGACCTCAAGCAAGGCAAATACGCGGGCGTGTATATGCTCTGCGGCGAGGAGCCTTACTACATAGACCAAGTGGCGGACTACATAGAGCAACATGTGTTGGACGAAGCCGCCAAAGCCTTCGACCAGATCGTGCTGTACGGCAAGGAGATGCCCGGCGCAGACATCGCCCCCGCCATCTCCGCGGCGAGGGGGTTTGCTATGATGGGAGGCAGGAAAGTGGTCATCGTGAAAGAGGCGCAGAACATCAAGAAATGGGACGCACTGGGCTTGTACCTCGACAACCCGCAGCCCGACACCGTGCTGGTCATCTGCTACAAATACGGCACCCCCGACAAGCGGCAGAGTTGGTGGAAGAAACTGGATAAAAGCGGCGCGGTGGTCATGCAGAGCGACCCGCTGCGCGACTACCAAGTGGAGAAATGGATTTCCGGCTACCTGCAGCAGAAGAACGCCGAACTCAAAGCCCAAGGCATAGAACTCGCCATTGACCCGCGCGTAGCCAAACTGCTGGCGGACAACCTCGGCACCAACCTGACGGCGATTGTAGGCGCATTGCAGAAACTGATAGACGGTCGCCCAGAAGGCTGCAAGCGCATTGACCCCGCGCTGGTGGAGCGCAACGTAGGTATCAGCAAGGACTTCAACGTATTTGAACTGCAAACGGCACTTATCCAAGGCGATGTGGTGAAAGCCAACCGTATCACGCAGTATTTCGCCACCTCGAAAGACCACCCGATGATAAAGGAGTTGGGCGTGCTCTATAACTTCTTCGTTAACTTGATGATGTACCACTACCTGCCGGACAAAACAGAGCGGGTAGCAGCCGCCGCTTTAGGCATCAATCCATATTTCGTAAAGGATTATGCCACTGCCGCCAAGCGCTACTCCGCAGGCAAGACTTTCCGCATCGTGGGCTATTTCCGCGACACCGACGCCCGCCTGAAAGGTATCAACAACCCTTCCGCCACCGATGCCGACCTCTGGAAGGAACTCATATACAAAATCATGCACTAAAACAATAGAAAGTTTGCGTATCTCAAAAAAAAATCGTAACTTTGCAGCGAATTTTGGAAATATAGATAATCAAACAATAATAACAAAAACTTTACGTACTATGAAACCGACTCATATTGAGCATCTGGGTATTGCAGTAACAAGTTTGGAGGAGGCTATGCCTTTCTTCGAGTTCTTAACCGGTGAGAAATGCTACGCCATCGAGGAAGTAGCCGACCAAAAAGTGAAGACCGCTTTTTTCAAGGTAGGTCAGACGAAGATTGAACTTCTGGAGCCAACCTGCCCCGAATCGACAATCGCTAAGTTCATTGAGAAAAACGGTGGTCGCGGCGGTGTACACCACGTAGCGTTCAACGTAGAGAGCGTGGAAGAGGCGCTGAAAGAAGCAGAAGCAGCAGGTATCCAGCTCATTGATAAGGCGCCGCGCAAAGGTGCAGAGAACCTGATGATTGCTTTCCTCCACCCGAAGAGCACCAAAGGCGTACTGACCGAGCTCTGCCAACAGCCGAAATAATTGCCAAATTGTAAATTGTCAAATTGTCAAATAGAAAATGGATCAGACTAAATTGCAGAAACTGATTGACAACCGTGTGAAGGCAGCTGCCGGAGGCGGGGAAGCAGCAGTAGAGAAACACCACGCGAAGGGCAGTTATACCGCCCGCGAGCGTATCAACATGCTCCTTGACGAAGGTTCGTTTGAGGAAGTGAACATGTTCCTTACCCATCGTTGCCACGATTTCGGTATGGAGAAGAAAGTATTCTTGGGCGATGGCGTTGCCGTAGGTTCCGGAACGATTGACGGTCGTCTCGTCTTCGTTTTCGCACAAGATGCCACTGTTATCGGCGGCTCTCTGAGCGAGACCATGGCGCAGAAGATTTGCAACGTGATGGACCAAGCCGTTAAACTCGGCGCGCCCATCATCGGCTTGAACGACTCCGGAGGCGCACGTATTCAGGAAGGTGCATGTGCATTGGCAGGTTATGCAGAGATTTTCGAGCGTAACATCTTGGCTTCGGGCGTAGTTCCCCAAATCAGCGTTATCTTCGGTCCTTGCGCCGGTGGTGCAGTGTATAGTCCTGCGCTGACCGACTTTATCATGATGACTGAGCAGAACTCGTACATGTTCATCACAGGTCCGAAGGTGGTGAAATCTGTTACCGGTGAGGACGTTACCGTAGAGCAACTGGGTGGTGCAAAGGTGCACGCAACCAAGTCGGGTGTTACCCATTTCGTAGCCGCTACCGAGGAAGAGGCGTTGGCAGAAGTGCGCCGCCTCATCTCGTTCATCCCGCAGAACAACATGGAGGAGGCGCCGCTGATGAAGTGCACAGACGACCCCATGCGCGTGGAGGAGAGCCTGAACGAAGTAGTACCGGCAGACCCCAACAAGCCTTACGACATGAAGGATATCATCTACACTATTGTGGACAATGGCGATTTCATGGAGGTGCAGAAAGACTATGCAAAGAACATCATCTGCGGTTTTGCCCGCTTCAATGGTCGCTCCACGGGTATCATCGCCAACCAACCGAACTGGATTGCCGGTGTGCTGGACTGCGATGCGAGCCGCAAGGCGGCACGTTTTGTGCGTTTCTGCGATGCGTTCAACATCCAAATCCTCACCCTCGTGGACGTTCCGGGCTTCTTGTGCGGTACGGGTCAAGAGTACGCAGGTATCATTGACCACGGAGCAAAACTGATGTTTGCCTTTGGCGAGGCTACGGTGCCCAAGGTTACGGTTACTATCCGCAAGTCGTACGGCGGTAGCCATATCGTGATGAGTTGCAAGCAGTTGCGCGGCGATGTATGCTACGCATGGCCTAACGCGGAGATTGCCGTGATGGGTGCAAGCGGTGCAGTAGGCGTGCTGCAAGCCAAAGCACTGAAAGCTATTGAAGACCCCGAAGAAAAGAAGAAATTCATTGCTGAAAAAGAGGAGGAATACAAGGAACTCTTTGCCAGCCCCTATCAGGCAGCCAACCGCGGCTATATCGACGACATTATTGAGCCGCGCAACACGCGTAAGCGCATCATCCGTGCCTTCGAGAATCTGCAGACTAAGCGCCTGACCAACCCGCTGAAAAAGCACTCCAATATTCCTTTGTAATTCGTAAATTGTAATTCGTAATTTGTAAATTCAGCTATGTTATTGCTTGAAGTAACCCAACAAGTGGGCATAACCGGTCAAACCTGGTTCATCACAGGTGTCGGCTTCGGTATGGTGCTCTTGCTCCTGTTTGTCTTCATATATATTATGAAGTTGATGGGATGGATTATGCGCCCGCGTGTGAAAGCTGTGAAGAAAGAGGTTGCCAACGAAGAGCAGAAAGAGTCTGTGGTACACAAAGAGCGTGAGGACCGCATGGTGCTCACCGGTGATGCCACAGCAGCTATCGCGCTCGCGCTGCACCTATATTACCACGGCGTACACGACGAAGAAGACACAAAAATCACTATCCAACCCCACCGTACACAATGGAACAACAAGATGTACGGCATGAATAACTTACACAGATAAACCACAATGAAAAAATTTAAGTTTACGATTGCCGGTCAGCCCTACGATACGACCGTCAACGAGATAGAACCCAATGTATGCGAGGTAACGGTGAATGGCACTGTGTTCCACGTAGAGATTGAGAAACAAGAGACCTTGAAGAAGAAACCAGTCGTTGCGCCGCGTCCTGCCGCTACGGGTGCTGCTGCACCCGCTGCTAAGCCCGCTGCTGCACCTGCTGCTGCCGGCACAACGGTGGTAAAATCGCCGCTGCCGGGTAGTATCGTGAAGGTGATGGTGCAAGCCGGTCAAGAGATTAAGAAAGGCGATACCCTGCTCTCTATGGAGAGCATGAAGATGGAGAACGTGATTGCTTCGGAGGTAACCGGCAAGGTGAAAAGCGTGCTCGTTCAGCCGGGGCAGAACGTGATGCAGGACGACAAGCTGGTAGAGATAGAGGTAGCTGCAGCAGCGGCTCCTATTCCCGAGGCACCGCAGCCTGCTCCCGCGGCACCCAAAGCAGAGCCTGTTGCCGCACCCGCACCTGCTCCGAAGGCAGCCCCTGCTGCAGCTCCCGCCGGAGGAACAAAGATAACTTCTCCCCTCCCTGGCTCGGTTATCAAAGTGCTGGTAAGCGAGGGACAAGCTGTGAAGAAAGGCGACACGCTACTCACGTTGGAGAGCATGAAGATGGAGAACGCCATCATGGCTGAGTGCGATGGTACTGTATCGAAAATCGCCGTAACCGCAGGACAAAACGTAATGCAGGATGATATCCTGGTGATTCTTAATTAAGAATTAAGAATTATGAATAAAGAGCAACCTTCTGCCAAATAATCAGAGCATGAGTGCTCATAATTCATAATTTATAATTCATAATTCAAACACATTATGCTTGAAGATTTGTTACGGTTCTTCCAAGAGATGGGATTTATGAATATGGATTGGCGTCAGCTGGTGATGCTATTCGTATCGTTCTTCCTACTCTTCTTGGCGATTAAGAAGCAGTATGAACCACTGCTATTGCTCCCTATTGCGTTCGGAATGTTGCTCACGAACTTGCCCGGTGCAGAGATGTACCACCCGGATTTGTGGACACGTTTCCTTGATGCGAACGACCCCGCTTACCATAGTTACGGCGCTATCTTGAAAGAAGCAGGCTTATTGGATGTGCTCTATATCGGTGTGAAGACGGGTGTATACCCATGCTTGATATTCATCGGTGTAGGTGCGATGACCGATTTTGGTCCGCTGATTGCCAACCCGAAATCGCTCATCCTCGGTGCCGCTGCACAGATTGGTATCTTCATCACTTTCCTCTGCGCATCGGCGTTCTTCACCCCTGCAGAGGCAGGTTCTATCGGTATCATCGGCGGTGCAGATGGTCCTACGAGTATCTTCTTGACCTCAAAACTGGCTCCGCACTTGCTGGGTCCTATCGCCATTGCAGCATACTCGTACATGGCATTGGTGCCTGTGATTCAGCCGCCTATTATGCGTGCACTGACCACTGAGAAAGAGCGCAAAATCAAGATGAAACAACTCCGCTCGGTGAGCAAGACCGAGAAGATTGTCTTCCCTGTGATTATCACTGCCGTAGTGGCATTGGTATTGCCCGATGCAGCACCGCTGATTGGCTGTTTGATGCTGGGTAACCTGATGAAAGAGTGTGGTGTAGTGGATCGCTTGAGCAAGACGGCACAAAACGAGTTGATGAACATCGTGGTTATCTTCCTTGGTCTTTCGGTAGGCGCAACTGCTACGGGTGCTACTTTCCTAAATGTGAAGACACTGCTTATCCTCGCCATGGGTATCATCGCCTTTGGAATGGGTAGCGCGGGTTTTCTGCCGGTGTGAGTGCCGTGCCAATGGCAGCCCGCGTGAGCCAAGCAGAAGGTCAGAAAGCCGACCCGAGCAACTTCCTCCTCATGCACGCCATGGGACCGAATGTAGCTGGTGTCATTGGCTCTGCTGTAGCTGCCGGAGTACTGCTCACAATGCTTGGATAAAAAGATTAACTATTATATAAGAGAGACCGCTTAACATGATTTATTAAGCGGTCTCTCTTATTATTATCACCTCTCCCTTGGCGGAAGCATCTGTCGGTGGCGTGTGGTGGTCTGCAAGAGGTAGAGGACAGCAACACCAATGCCGACCTTATAAGCTCCCTGCGGGTCGTCTGCCCCGAAGAAGAGGTGGGCGCATGGCGTTACCAGCAGTGGGGAAAGAGATCGGAAGAGCGTCGTGTAGGGAAAGGCATGACCGTAGTGGTAGACTCTTTGCCGCCTTTGATACTCGCAATGGTGTTCAGGTAGGGCACCCCCAAGCCCGTGGCGACACCTATCAGCACGCAGCCCGCAACAAGGGCTGTTACGTTGCTGGCGAACGCCAAGCACATCATACCCGCCAGCAGGCATGCGGGTGCTACGTACTTCATGCTCCTCGGCAGCCATGCCATCAACTTGCCAAAGTCGAGACCCCCGAGGGCGGCTATCAAATCAAGACCCACCATGAGAAGCGTGGTCATCTGCTGCGACAGCCCCATGGAGAGTCCTGTTATGGCGAAATGCGTGGGGAAAATGAAGAAGATAAGCATGAGCAAGAGCATACCCGCTACAGAGGGGTGGAA
>CAMFEN010000050.1 GCA_945949375.1 uncultured Bacteroidales bacterium
GGATATTATGGTACGCGCGCGATATACCTTGCCAACCAGCGTATGCAGGTGGCGTTGCCGATAGTGGATGCGATGTACGCTCTCCTTTATGACCGCCAGTCGCCGATGTCGGTGATACGTGCACTGACGACGAAGTTACGATAGGATATATGTTCTCCATTAAAGACCGTATAAAGAACCATTAAAGCATATTCTTTTGATTGAGTTTTTCATGGAGAAATAAAATTAACGAAAACTTACTGTAAATTGTCCGGGTACGCAGGCGTCCCCGCCTGCTGAAGATACTGCGGTAAATGGAGGCATAAACATTAAATATTTCCACAATATGAAAGACATTCAATTTTCTTATGCTAAGGCGGCGAGTGCCGAGGCAGTGAACGCGTACAAAGCGCAAGTGGCAAACTGCCAAGAGATGCTTGTGAAAGGTACAGGTGCCGGCAACGACTTCCTCGGATGGGTCAACTTGCCGGAAGATATCAAGCCGCAACTGGCAGATATTCAGGCTACTGCTAATCTGCTTCGTGAGAAGTGCGAGGTAATAGTATGTATCGGTATTGGCGGGTCGTACTTGGGTGCCAAGGCAGTGAACGAGGCGCTGATGTCGTCGTTCGAGTGGCTGGAAGGCAAGAAGCCGGCGATAGTGTATGCAGGGCAGAACATCGGCGAGGACTACCTCTATGAGTTGCAGGCACTGCTGAAGAACAAACGCTTCGGTATCATCTCTATCTCAAAGTCGGGTACCACCACCGAGCCCGCATTGGCATTCCGTCTGCTCAAGACTCAGTTGGAGCAACAGCAGGGTAAGGCAGAGGCAAAGGAACTGATTGTCTGCATCACCGATGCGAAACGCGGTGCGCTCCGCACGCTGGCTACCCAAGAGGGCTACAAGACCTTCGTGATTGAGGACAACATCGGCGGACGCTTCTCCGTATTGTCGCCCGTAGGTCTGCTGCCTATCGCTTGCGCAGGCTTCGACATCACTGCGCTGGTGGACGGAGCTGCACGCATGGCAGAGGTATGCGGGATTGATACCCCGTTTGAGAAGAACCCCGCTGCGCAGTATGCCGCTGCGCGCAACTTCCTCTACGGCGAGCAGGGCAAGAAAGTGGAGTTGCTGGTGAACTTCCATCCGAAACTGCACTATGTGAGCGAGTGGTGGAAGCAACTCTACGGTGAGTCGGAAGGCAAAGACGGTAATGGTATCTTGCCTGCAAGCGTGGACTTCACCACCGACTCGCACTCCATGGGGCAGTATATCCAAGACGGCGAGCGCCACTTGTTCGAGACCGTTATCTCGGTAGAGACGCCGAACCACGAGGTGGATTTCCCCCACGATGAGGCAAACCTCGACGGACTGAACTTCCTCGCCGGCAAGCGCGTGGACGAGGTGAACAAGATGGCAGAACTCGGCACGATGCTCGCCCATGTGGACGGCGGGGTGCCCAACATGAAGATTACGCTGCCCGTACTCAACGAGTTCTACCTTGGCGAGTTGATTTATTTCTTCGAGCGTGCCTGCGGTATCTCCGGCTATATCCTCGGCGTGAACCCCTTCAATCAACCCGGTGTAGAGGCATACAAGAAGAATATGTTTGCCCTGCTCAATAAGCCCGGCTACGAGGAGGCATCGAAAGCCATCAAGGCAAGACTATAAATTTGGACTCACTATTTTAACTGTATACAAAGATAATTAATAGTTTGCTATAAAATAGTGAATCCTAACAAATAACAAGGGGAATTTGTAAAGTCAACATTTGTTGCACTATTATAACAATTAATGGTCTTTGGTACCCAATTGCTTAAAATTTGATCCATGTCCGGTGTAGTCGCCTGGCAGTGAATTTATGTATTGATAATGGACTGCATGAGGCTGTCGACTTCGTCGACTGTCCCACAATTCGTTCTTTCCTAATAAATGAAATGTATGCAATTGGGTATCAAAGACTTTTTTTATGGATGAACAAGAAATAAGAGATCGGATTCTTCGAGCTAAAGGTCTAAAAGATATCATATCGCTCGTAGACGAGATGGGCATTGAGGATATGGGTAATCAATATCGCTCGATGTCTGTTTCTCAGTGGTATGCATATGTTAATCTTGGACGTTATTCCAAGTATAATATCTTTGAAATACCCAAAAAAACAGGTGGTACACGTCTTATTTCTTCTCCAAAGTCTCCATCTTATCTTCAAGCGTTGAAGTATATAAACAAAATTTTATTATGTTTTTACAAAGCACCATCTTGCACTAATGGGTTTGTACCAGGAAAATCTATAGTTTCAAACGCATTGCCACATAGAGGTAAGAAATATGTATTGAATGTAGATATACAAGATTTTTTTTCGTCCATTAGTGATGAACTTATTGTTGAAACTTTGATTGAAGAATATAACTTCACTTTCAAAATTGCAAAAATTATTACTAGTTTTTGTTGTTTAAATCGTTATGCTGAGAAAATAGGACTTATAGGCTCTTGTTTACCTCAAGGAGCACCAACATCACCCACTATATCAAACATTGTCTGTCTTAACCTTGATAGAGACTTGGAGACTTTAGCTAAAAAAAATGGTCTAATATATTCTCGTTATGCAGATGATATTACCTTCAGTTCTAACAAGCATTTTTGGAATAAGGGTTTTATAAAAAAATTATTTAAATCAATCAAGGGGCATCATTTCACCATTAATCTCAAAAAAGTTAGATATCAAAAAAAAGACATTGAACGCCAAGAGGTTACAGGTTTGGTTCTATCAGGAGAGAAAGTTAATGTCCCACGATCATATGTTCGTGAGATACGGAATTTACTTTATATATGGGAAAAATACGGTATCAATGCGGCACAAAAGAGTCAGCAACTTTTCAGTGTAACACATGCTCGTCGCAATACCCATGCGGATATTAGTAATGTCATTGATGGGAAACTGAATTATTTGAAGATGGTAAAAGGCGATAATGATGCAGTATATGTTAAACTTAAAGCTCGATATGAAAGACTCATTAATCCTCAATTAACAAAATCCCACGCTCCATTTTTCGAAAAAGTAAAAACTATTATGAATTTTATCTTTGTTCATAGTTAATCCGTATTACAAAAGTGTTTTAAAGCACAATAGCATAACAAGTTGTCGTTGTTTGAAATATCTATGGAGACTACTGAAATTCAAAGCTATTAATTGAGAAAAATGGGAATATCCACTCTTTATAAGATTTTCTTATCTCTGTCTATACAAGGGCAATAATCGGTCTATGTTCTTTCATCATCCCCCCTTATCCTTATGAAAACCTATCAGAAAGTTTTAGTTTCTGTGGCAACAATAGTGCTGTGCCTCCTGCTTATTGCGGGGGGCATAGCCGTTTATGTAGGTCGCCTCTTCATGCCACAGGTACAGGCGGCGCAGTCTATCACCACCCTATCCAATGCTTGCATCTATGTTTATCCCGATGAGTCGGAAATTTATCGGGGCAGCGTCTATACGATGACCTACCGTGGCGATTACGGTTTTGATGCTTTCCTCGAAGCAGGCGGCGCTACCAGCGACGAGGAGATGGCAACCTTCATCCTGCAATTCCTCTCGCACGGTTTTGCAGGGGACACCCCGAAAGTGTCGCAGACGGAAAACACATCTGCCGAAGGTGAAGAGCCGCATGGCTGCTCTACCATAGTTCGGCAAACGGCTGACGGCGTGATGATGGGACGCAACTACGACTTCGACCATAGCGGTGCTACGATGATTACCCTCACCTACCCCAAAAACGGCTACGCCTCTATCGCCACCAACAGCATGGAGTTTCTCGGACTGCCCGCTGAGTGGCAACCCTCGGAGAATATCATGGAGAACATGGCAGCCATCGCGGCTATCTATGTGCCTCTGGATGGTATGAACGAGAAAGGGCTTTGCGTGGCAGACCTCATTGACTTAGACGGTGAACAGGTGAACCAAAACACCGAAAAGCCCGACCTCACCACTGTCTCGGCTATCCGCATGCTGCTGGACAAAGCCGCCACCGTAGAGGAAGCCATCACTCTACTCCGGCAGTACGACATGCACTCGTCCATCGGTTTCGCGCACCACTATGCCATCTGCGACACCACAGGGCGCGCCGTGGTGGTAGAATATGTGGGAGACGAGATGGTAGTCAACGAGTCGCCTCTCTGCACCAACTTCAATCTCTGCCATGCCCGCAACGGACGCGACTTCAACCTCAGTGTACCCGGGCTACCGAGTGCCGTAGAGCGCATGGAGAAGATGCAAGCCATGGACGATGCCACCACCATAGTGGATGCCTTAGAAGCCGTCTCCTTCAGCGACTGGACCCAGTGGTCCATCCTCTTCGACACCCGCGCCAAAGTGGCTACTTACTATTTCCATGCGCAGTTCGACACCGTCTTTCCTATTGTGCTGTAAGTCGTTATGCGAGTAGTTGTTCAGCGCGTTACGCAGGCGCGGGTGCGGATAGACGGCACCGTCGTAGGAGAAATCCAAAAAGGCTTTCTCCTTTTGGTGGGAATTACCCATACCGATAGCCGCAAGGAGGTGGAGTATGCAGCGAAGAAAGTAGCGCAGTTGCGAGTGTTCGAGGACGAAGCGGGCAAGATGAATCTCGCCCTAAAAGACATAGGCGGCGCGGTGCTCTCTGTCTCGCAGTTCACGCTCTACGGCGACTGCTCCCACGGCAACCGCCCCTCGTTTATCCAAGCCGCGCGCCCCGAGCAAGCCGAACCGCTATACGACTACTTCAACCAAGTGCTCCGCGCACAATATGGTCTGCGCGTAGAGACAGGCCGCTTCGGCGCTGACATGAAGGTCGAACTACTCAACGACGGACCCGTAACGATACTGATAGAGATTTGAAAATTATGTCTAAGTGCGCAGATGCTTGCATCCCGATTTTTCGAGGATTGTCGTGTGCGTCCACGCCTGCTAATAGTCAAATAGTAAATTGTCAAATAGTCAAATACACCATGACGCGAATAGGATTATTGAGTGATACCCACGGGCTGCTGGACAAGCGTGTGCTGGAGCATTTCCGCGATGTAGATGAGATATGGCATGCCGGCGACATCGGTAGCGCCGAGGTGCTGCAACGCCTGCGAGAGTTCAAACCGACCCGCGCCGTCTTTGGTAACATGGATAGCGGCGATGTACGCTATTCGTTGAGTGAGTTCTACCGCTTTCGCGTGGAAGAGGTGAATGTGCTCATGACTCACATTGGCGGTTACCCCGGCAAGTACAACCCGTGGCTTATCCGTTGGTTTGAGCAGAGCCGACAAGCCAAGGCGAAGGACGATTTACGAAGGACGAAGGACGATTTATCCCCCGCAGATGCCTCGAAAATAGATGTGCCTTCCGAATCTGCCACAGACCGCCACAACATCATTGACCTTTTCGTCTGCGGGCACAGCCATATCCTGAAAGTGATGTACGACAAGCACTACGGTTTCCTCACCATGAACCCCGGTGCCGCAGGCAAACAAGGCTGGCAAACCGTGCAGACGCTGCTACGATTTGCCATTGACGGAAAAGAGATAAAAGACCTTGAAGTGATAGAGTTAGATAGGAAATAGACGATTATAGCCTAATGTCTCACCCATTAAAACTAAGATAAAAAGTCCCACCAGCTATAGTCAATCTTAATAGAAGAGCAGTCCGGAGATATGTATATGCCCAGCATAATACTTTCATTTGATAGCTCATAACAATACTCTCCACTCTCCGATTTGCTCCAGTTAGAATCCTCTACAACCAGTTTCTCCACTTTCTTTTGCAACTTCGCAGGGCTATTTGCTTGCAGTGTATATTCATAATCTGTCCACGCACTGGTCGCTCTATCCATGTTATTACTACCGTCCGCAATGGTAAAATCGGAATACGAAAGACCTGAAATCTTCATTATTCTTTTGGGGGATTCGGCGATGTTGACATCTCGCCTTACCATCACAAGGAAAGTAGTCAATAACAAGGCAATTAGCAGAAAAAACGAAAGGATGGTCCATCCAACGACCTTCAAAAACTTAATCATAAATTATCACTTTGTTTTAATTGTTGAAACTGACGGCTAATCGGTGGAAGCAATAGTCTTTGTGCAATCGAGCGAGAAATAGATACCACCGTTAAATCTACCGCAAAAGTACTACTTTTTTTTTACTCACGCAAATAGAGATGGTATTTTATGATAGTTTCACGCCTTGTTTTTGAACAAAATTCGTAAAAAATGGTAGGACATAGAGGGGATAAAAAGGTGAAAAAGAGGCAAAAAAGCCCCAAAATAGGCAAAAACATGTTTTCAAACATACATTTTGCTATTGTGCATATCAAAAAAAAGCAGTACCTTTGCACTCGAAATCAAAACAACAACACAATCTTTTTTGTACCTTAAAAAACAGACTAATACCTTGGAAAAATAGCCGTCGTGATGACGGCTTTTTTCTTTGTATGTATTCCTCTTTTTTAAACATACAATTATTCGTGTAATTAACCTTGTATATCTCATTTTTTTTTTGTACCTTTGCGGGCAAATTAATCATTACGAGAAAATGCTTAGGAGAGTGCGGTCATATATTCGTCAGCAAGGGTTGCTCTGCGAGAGGGCGCGGGTGCTGGTATGCGTGAGCGGTGGTGCAGACAGCGTGGGATTGTTGGATGTCCTCTTGCGGGCGGGGTACGAATGCGTGGCGGCGCACTGCAACTTCCACCTACGCGGGGAGGAGAGTATGAGAGACGAATTGTTTGTACGTGAATTATGCGACAAGATGGGGGTGCGATTGCTGGTACAGGATTTTGATACGTATATGTATGCGCGTGAGCAACAGATAGGTCTTGAGACGGCTGCACGGATGTTGCGATACCGTTGGTTTGGCGAAGTGGCAGCGACAGAGGGATGCGAAGCCATTGCCGTGGCGCACCATCAAAACGACCAGGCGGAGACCGTGTTGCAGAACCTGCTGCGGGGAACCGGCATACGTGGTTTGTGTGGGATGCGACCGAAAGCACACAATCCGTATTCCGATAACGGGATACCGGTGATTCGTCCTTTGTTGTGTACCACAAGGGATTATATTGAATACTACCTTCGGTCGAAGCGCCACCTTCCGTGGGTGAACGATTCCACCAATGAGGATACCTCTATCCCACGCAACGCAATACGCGCGCAATTAGCACAATGTCGCAAGGCGGAGATAGAGAACCTCGCGACATTGTGCAACGAATACAGGGGTATGTGGATAGATCGGAAGAGCACACGTCTGAACTC
>CAMFEN010000051.1 GCA_945949375.1 uncultured Bacteroidales bacterium
CCGATACACCCCTGATAACAGCACACTACTATCCGCCGTTCCTACCAGCCCAAATAACTTTACACGAACCGAAGGGGCAATGATTGATGACCAAGGAAACCTTTGGGTGCTTAATACAAGTAACTCTGAATCACCAATTAATGTTATGCAACCTAATGGTCTGTGGACAGGAATCCCTATGCGCGTAAATGGTAGCAATATCACGCTTTGGACACCTTGGGAGATTACTATGGATCAACGAGATCACCGATATAAATGGATTGTTGATCAACGCTATGATCCTGCTGTTTACTTATTCTACGACAACGGAACGCCCACCTACAACTCAGATGACCGATGTGTGAAACGCAAAGAGTTCTACGACCAAGATAATATACAGTTGATGCCTGCAAGTATCTATTGTCTTGTGCAGGACAAAAACAATGATATCTGGATTGGTACACCCGCCGGCATTATCATCATCCCGTCTACTGTTGATTTCTTCACCAGTAATGAATGCTATCGAGTAAAGATTCCGCGCAATGACGGCACCAATCTTGCAGATTATCTTTTAGGCACAGAGCAAGTAAATTGTATCGCCGTGGACGGAGCTAATCGAAAATGGATTGGTACTGCCAACTCTGGTCTATACCTCATGTCAGAAGACGGACTAACCACAGAGGCACATTTCACCACTGATAACTCACTTTTACCTTCCAACAATATCCTCTCTATAGCTATCCATCCTGTTAACGGAGAAGTGTTTATAGGCACAGGCGAGGGCATCGCCTCTTATCGAAGCGATGCGTCCGAAGGACAAGACGATTATTCACAAGCATACGCATTCCCGAATCCTGTACGACCCGATTATGCAGGCTCTATCGCTATAACCGGCTTAATGGAAAATAGCGTGGTGAATATCGTAGATGAAGGCGGAAACCTCATCTGCAAGACACGCAGCAATGGCGGCACGGCGGTTTGGGACGGAAAAAATCAACAAGGACAAAAAGCAAGTAGCGGCATCTATACGGCACTATGCAACGCTTCAGACGGCAGTCACACTGTGGTGAAAATAATGATAATGAAATAGACCATTTTCTTTATCACCCATCCCAAAACACTATGCGCGGTATCACTTGCTCTACACCTCTCGGATGCCTAATCATCCCGCTTTCATCGGACTTTTCTAACCAACTACAAACCGAAATATCCGACTATTTCCACGGCACACGATACACCTTCTCCTCCAACCTCTTACAGGCGGCGGAGGAGGTCGTTTTCTCCATCGGCACGCCCTTTCAACAATCGGTATGGCGAGTGCTTATGCAGATACCTTATGCCGCTACCATCACCTACTCTGATTTGGCGCAACGCATAGGCAATCCCCGCGCCACACGTGCGGTAGCTGCTGCCTGCAGAGCCAACCCTTTCCCTATCTTGATTCCATGCCACAGAGTGGTGGCGAAAAATGACATTGGGGGTTTTGCCCTCGGCATCCCCGCCAAACAACTCCTCCTCCGTCTCGAATCCGCTCACAGCAGATAATACAACTCCACACCACACACACCGCACAGAGCCCCTACATAAGTCCATTTTTTAATCTCTTCGAGGGCGCAAAGCAAAGGAAGTTTCTGATAACTTTATTGCCAATTTGGGAAATATGCCCTACAAAATGGGCGCGCGTATTGCACAATCCAAAAAAAAAGCGTAACTTTGTGCCCAAATTGTTTATACAATAGGTTGCAATGAGAGGTAGCAGAAATAGCAATGTGCTGCGGTTGGTCGATTGGTGGACAATAGGAATGTTCCTATTGCTCGTTTTGTTTGGATGGCTCAATATATATGGTGCCAGTTATACATTCGACCAAACCGGTATCTTCGATTTCAACCACCGCGCAGGCAAGCAATTTGTATGGATTCTCGGCTCGCTCGTCTTAGGAGGCATACTCCTTATGATAGACTACAAAACCTACGATGTACTCGCATATATCTTGTATGGTGCAATGCTCATCCTGCTGCTTATCACGCCTTTACTTGCCCGCGATATCAAGGGCTCTCTCTCGTGGATTTCCATAGGTCCTGTCAGTCTTCAGCCCGCTGAGTTTGCTAAGTGCGTTACCGCGCTCGCCCTTGCAAAATATATGGGGCGATACGAGTACCAACTGCGCGGTTGGCGCGATCTCATTGTACCTTTTGCTTATCATCATGGTGCTACAGCGAGAGACCGGCTCCGCGTTGGTCTTTGGGGCATTCCTCTTGGTATTCTACCGGCAGGGCATGAGTGGATATGTGCTGTGGTGCTGCGTGGCGGCGATTACACTTTTTATTGTCAGTGTGCGCTTTGGAGCAACACCATTACCCATAGGAGCAGGCAGTGTGGGAATACTTACGTGTATGCTCCTGCTAACTGCGATTCTTCTTGGTTTCATCGATAGAGAAAGCCGATCCAAGTGGGAAATACTTATCGTATCGGCCGTCATTCTGTTACTCTACAGCATTGCCCTATTGCTCACAATATGGTTGCCCGTCAACTTTAACTACATTTCTGTAGCCGTAGCCACCCTTTGCACGCTCTATGCACTCGGCAAAGGAATATACTACCGCCGTCCGAAACTTATTTGGGTGGCGGTCTTTACGATTATCTGCATAGGCTACACCCATGCTTGCGACTTCGTCTTCACCAAAGTGCTGCAACCACACCAGCGCGCACGTATCGAGGTTTTGCTCGGTATGAAAGAAGACCCGATGGGGGCAGGATATAATGTGAATCAATCGAAGATTGCTATAGGTTCCGGCGGTTTCATCGGAAAGGGCTATCTAAATGGCACGCAGACCAAACTGCAATATGTGCCGGAGCAGGACACCGACTTTATCTTCTGTACCGTAGGCGAAGAATGGGGGTTTGTGGGCTCTGTAGGCGTGCTGATAATCTATCTCTTTTTTATTCTGCGTATCATCAAGATAGGCGAGCGGCAGAAAGATAAGTTCAGTCAGATATATGCTTATTCTGTAGCAAGTATTTTCTTTTTTCATCTCACCATCAACGTCGGTATGGTGTTAGGTTTACTCCCTGTCATCGGTATTCCCCTACCCTTTTTTAGCTACGGCGGCAGTTCCCTTTGGGGCTTCACTATCCTTCTCTTCATCATGCTTCGACTCGACGCCGCACAAATGGAGAAACTGAATTGATAGTGCTTAATGGAAAGTTGTTAGTGTCCATAGCATGATAACTCATAATTCATAATTATACACATGGATTTCGTTTACGACGTCATAGTAGTGGGTGCCGGGCATGCCGGTTGCGAAGCGGCAAGTGCTGCCGCGCGATTGGGTAGCAAAACCCTGCTCATCACGATGGATATGAATAAGATTGGACAGATGAGTTGCAACCCAGCCGTCGGGGGCATCGCCAAGGGACAGATAGTGCGCGAGATTGACGCACTTGGTGGACAGATGGGACAAATCACCGACCGCAGTGCTATCCAGTTTCGTATGCTCAATCGCAGCAAGGGACCCGCTATGTGGAGCCCACGTAGCCAAAGCGACCGCAAACGCTTCATAGAAGAATGGATTGCTACGCTCTCATCGACGGAAAACCTACATATATGGCAAGATGTAGTGTGTGAATTATTGATTAAAAACAATACTGTCTGCGGCGTAAAAACCGCCCTCGGAATAGAGATGCAAGCCCGCGCCGTAGTGCTCACCAACGGCACTTTCCTAAATGGTTTGCTCCATTTCGGACGCACCCAGCTTGCCGGAGGACGCATCGCAGAACCTGCCTCTACGGGTATCACTGAGCAGCTGATTTCTCTCGGTTTCACCGCCGATAGAATGAAAACAGGCACCCCTGCCCGCGTGGATAAACGTAGCATCCATTTTGAGGAAATGATGGAGCAAAAGGGCGACACTGATTGGCACCGTTTCTCCTATCTTGACACCGTCAGTCGAAGGCTCAAACAGATGAGTTGCTGGATTACCTACACCAATCCCACCACTCATGAAGTGTTGCGCAATGGATTGGCAGATTCTCCCCTATTCAACGGACAAATAAAGAGCATTGGTCCCCGCTATTGCCCCAGCATTGAGACGAAGATTGTTACCTTTGCCGACAAAGATGCGCATCAACTCTTTTTGGAACCAGAGGGGGTGGATAGTAATGAGTACTACGTCAATGGCTTCTCTTCGAGCCTTCCTTGGCAGATACAATGGCAAGCATTGCGAACCGTGAAAGGGTTGGAGGATGTGGTGCTCTATCGCCCAGGATATGCTATTGAGTATGATTTCTTCGACCCTACCCAACTCAAACACACGCTGGAGACGAAGAAAATTGCCAATCTCTTCTTTGCCGGACAAATCAATGGTACTACCGGTTATGAAGAGGCGGCAGGGCAAGGTATCGTGGCGGGTATCAATGCCCATCAGAATGTACACGGAGGCAAACCCTTCACGATGGCACGAGACGAATCGTATATCGGTGTGCTGATTGACGACTTGGTAAACAAAGGAGTGGACGAACCCTATCGTATGTTCACTTCTCGAGCCGAGCACCGTATCTTGCTCCGGCAAGACAATGCCGACACGCGTCTTACCGAGCGTGCGTATCGATTAGGTTTGGCAGACTCGTATCGCTACCAACTCTATACGGATAGGCATGACGCCATCGCTATGCTTACTGACTATCTGCAAGCCAACAGTGTGAAGCCGGCAGTGGTGAATACCTATTTGGAGTCGGTAGGTGCTACCCCACTCCAGCAGACTACTAAACTAATTGATTTGGTGCTCCGCCCTCAAGTGAGGCTCGCAGATTTGTCAAACGTAGTGCCCGATTTGCAGGAAAAGATTGCTAATATCAAACGCGCAAGAGAAGAGGTGGTAGAAAGTACGGAAATAAATATCAAATACGAGGGCTATATCCGCCGCGAGCAGTTAGCAGCCGAGAAGCTGCAGCGATTAGACAGAATAGCCATTCCCGCTTCGTTTGACTACAATTCCCTGCAGTCACTTTCTACGGAAGCGAGACAGAAACTATCCCGCATCCAACCTGCCACAATCGGCGAAGCAAGCCGCATTCCCGGAGTAAACCCCAACGATATTAGCGTACTATTAGTGCTTATGGGAAGATAAATGTTTCACGTGGAACATTTACATTAAAGAGCAGATTTGGTCTAAATAAGTATTAACTATTTACTATTCAACCAATAACTATTTAGATATGACAGCAGGAGAAGTAAAACTGCAAATTCGGAACATTCCTGATTTTCCGATGAAGGGTATTCAGTTCAAAGACATCACTACGGCGCTGCAACAGCCCGAGTGTCTGCGTTGGATGAGAGATGAGATGGTGAACTTGTACAAGGACAAGGGTATCACCAAGATTGTAGGTATTGAGTCGCGCGGGTTTATCATTGCGCCGGCAGTGGCTATGGAGTTGGGCGTGGGCTTTGTGCCTATCCGCAAACCAGGGAAGTTGCCCGCAGAGACCGTGGAGATTAGTTACCAAAAGGAGTATGGTGTGGACACCATTCAGATGCACAAAGACGCACTCTGCGCCGACGATGTGGTGCTTCTTCACGATGACCTCTTGGCTACGGGCGGTACTATGGCGGCAGCGATAGAGCTGGTGAAGAAGTTTGGCGTGAAGAAGGTGTATGTGAACTTCCTTATTGAACTCGATTTCCTAAACGGTCGCGAACTGCTGGAGAAAGGGGCAGAAGTGGATTCTCTTATCCACATGTGATTTTGGATAAGCGGTCGGCAGCATATTGCATCGCTCCTCCAGCGTATCCCGCAAAACCCGGGCGTGTATCAGTACTTCAACAGCGAGGGGGAGATAATCTATGTGGGTAAAGCCAAAAACCTGCATAGACGGGTGAATAGTTATTTCCAAAAAGACCATCAAAGCAGCAAGACACGTCAACTGGTGGCGCATATTGCGGATATACGCTATGTGGTGGTGGATTCGGAGCAGGATGCGTTTCTGCTGGAAAACAACCTCATCAAGAAGTACCAACCGCACTACAATATTCTGCTTAAGGACGGCAAGTCGTATCCCAGCATCTGCATCACGCGAGAACCCTACCCTCGTATCTTCAAGACGCGCACCATCAACAAGAAATGGGGCGACTACTATGGTCCGTACAGTTTCGGCAATACGGTGGATTTGATGATAGAACTAATCCACAAACTATTCCCTATCCGCAGTTGCAACATGCCGATGACAGCGGAGCAAATTGAGCGGGGGAAGTTCAAAGTGTGCTTGAAATATCACTTAAAAACTTGCTGCGGAATCTGCGAGCAGAAGGTCAATAAGGAGCAATACGCCATATGGGTTACGCAAGCGCGCAAGATTATAAGGGGCGATGGGCACGAGATAAGTCGGCAGATAGAAGATGAGATGTATCGCCTGTCGGCAGAGATGAAGTTTGAGGAAGCGCAGCGCGAGAAAGAGAAGTTAGAACTATTACGACAGTTCTGCAGCAAGACCATTATCACCAATACTTCTGCCGGCGATGTGGATGTGTTTGGCTACGATGAACAGGACGATAATGTGTATATCAGCATGCTGCATGTGCATAATGGGAGCATCGTACAAGGACAGACTATCGAGTACAAGAAGAGATTAGACGAAGCGAAAGAAGAGATATTAGGCATGGGTATGATGGAGCTGCGCGAGCAGTTGGGAAGCACAACGCGCGAAGTGATAGTGCCGTTTATCCCCGATGGATTCGACGAAACCTTGCATGTATATATTGCTCTTAATGGGGACAAGAAGAAACTGCTTGACCTTGCTATGCAGAACGTGCGACAGTATAAACTCGACCGTATCAAGCAGGCTGACAAACTCAATCCCGACCAGCGTGCAGTGCGTATCTTAGGCGAACTACAGCGCATGCTCAACCTCCCTACTCTGCCCGCTCTCATCGATAGTTTCGACAACTCCAACATCAACGGCACCAACGCCGTGGCAGGGTGTGTCGTCTTTCGGATGGCGAAGCCGAGCAAGCAAGACTATAAGCGGTTTGAGATAAAGACGGTGGAAGGTGCTGATGACTACGCGAGTATGCGTGAGGTAGTGCGCCGTAGATACAACCACGTGGTCGAAGAAGGCGGGAAGTTGCCAGACCTGATAATTGCCGACGGTGGCATCGGGCAGATGCACGCCATCCGCGAGGCGGAGATCGGAAGAGCGTCGTGTAGGGAAAGAGTGTAGATCTCGGTGG
>CAMFEN010000052.1 GCA_945949375.1 uncultured Bacteroidales bacterium
AGATGTTGCAGCAGTTCGGGGTTGAGGTGGCGCACGAGGTAGTGATTAAGAACGGCGAGACGATGGACATCGGCGGCATGACGCTCCATTTCCTCACTGCCCCCATGGTCCACTGGCCAGAGGTGGTGATGACCTACGTCCCCGAGGAGTTAACCCTCTTCTCCGCAGACGCCTTCGGTAAGTTCGGCGTCTATGGAGTCGACCCCGACAACTGGACGGACGAAGCACGCCGCTACTATTTCAATATCTGCGGCAAGTACGGTCAGCAGGTGTCGGCTACGCTGCGCAAGGTAACCGCCCTCTCGGTGGACGCCATCGCCCCCCTCCATGGTCCCGTACTCGATGGCGACCAAGTGTATGAAGCAGTGCGCCTCTACCTGCTCTGGAGTTCCTATCAGCCCGAGACCGAGGGCGTGCTCGTTGCCTACGCCTCTATCCATGGACACACCCGTGAGGCTGCGCTGAAGTTCGCCGAGGTGCTCAAAGAGCGCGGCGCAATGCAGGTCGAGACCATCGACCTCACGCGTGACGATTTGTCGGAGGCACTCTCACAAGCCTTCCGCTTCAGTCGCTTGGCGCTCTGCTGCTCTTCCTACGACGGCACGATGTTCACCCCCATGGCGGACTTCCTCCACCGTCTCGGATTGAAGCACTACCAGTCCCGCCGCGTAGGTCTCATGCAGAACGGCTCGTGGGCACCCATGGCTGCAAAGGCGATGAAACTGACCTTGCGCGAGATGAAGAACATCGTCTTCTGCAACTACACCGTTACCATCACCAGCCAGATGCAGCCCTCCAACCTTGAGGACATGAACGACCTCGCCGACGCCCTCCTGAGCAACGAAGAGGTAGTCCACCTCAATCAACGCCCCCGCACCCCCAACAACGCCGACGAGGACGACAGCGAAGCATAAACACCTATTCAGAAATACGAACACTAATTTATGAGTGAGAAAGATTATTTTCAGAATGCGCAGGAATGGTTGGCAAATCAATCCAAACGCCAAATAGACTACCAATGGGAGATACAGCACCACAACCAGATGCACAAGAACTACGAGATGTCCTTGTAGGCTTGCCGCGTTTTGAACAACATCGTGTCGCTATACAGTGGGCAAAGCAACATGACTGTGTTATCGACATGTTTGGTTCCTTTGCTCGTGAGCACCAACTGCTTCTCTTTCAAAGCGGTAATGAGAGTGAAAACTGGATATCTCCTTCCACAAACATTGTGTATAAGATGAATATGCTGGTGCATGTGGGGGAGGATATCCTGAAATTATTAGACAGAATAACACTCTATAATCACTTATTTCCTGAGGTAGCACTAAGATTGGTCGGGTTTCATGTGATGGGTGTTGAGAATGCTTATCCGGTGTTTGCACAACCATTTATAGATGGAGCAAGGTTTGCGACGGAAGAGGAGATAGTGCTCTATATGCATTCGCGCGGGTTTCATGCAATGGGTGAAGATGGCGTCTTTTCCGATGGCAGATATCTTTTGCGGGATATAAAACCCAAGAATGTACTTGCTTCTGAAGATGGATTGGCTATTTTTGTGATAGACGCAGATGTCTTTTTGGTCTAATTTCATATTCTCTATGGCTTAACATTTCCCTATGGACATTTCCCTTTTGCAGAAGTTTGTCTCCGACTGGACGGGGCGGGGATACGAGAAAGGCGAGACGCAGCCGTTCTGGATTGCGCTGCTCGCCGCCCTCGGCGTGGAAGACCCCACGCAGTATATCCGTTTTGAAGACCAAGTGCACCTCGACCATACCTCGTTCATCGACGGGCATATCCCTGCTACGCACGTGCTGATAGAGCAGAAGAGTATCACCAAAGACCTTGGTGCGCCCATTCGCCAGTCGGACGGCTCGCTGCCAAGATATGCCCATGGAATCTGGAACACCGTGCTCTGCCATACGATGACCGACCGCGTTGGATTGTTACCTGCAACTTCCGCGAGTTCTGGATTTACGACATGAACCAACCCAACGCCGAGCCCACGAAAGTGCTGCTGGAGAACCTCGTCAAGGAGCATTACCTCCTCGCTTTCCTCGTCAAGAAGCAGGACGAACACCTGCAGCGCGAGATGGAACTGAGTATGCAGGCGGGCGAACTGGTCGGACAAATCTACGACAAACTGATTCTGCAATACCACGACCCGACGCATCCCGAGAGCCTGCGCTCTCTCAACCAACTATGCGTTCGGTTGGTATTCCTCCTCTTTGCCGAGGATGCCGAACTCTTCGGCGACCACAACGCCTTCCACGACTACATGTCCGCCTTCCCTGCCCACCATTGGCGGCGCGCACTCATCGACCTCTTCCGAGTGCTCGACACTCCTGTGCCGGAGCGAGACCCCTATCTGGACGAGGACTTGAAGGGCTTTCCCTATGTCAACGGCGGGCTCTTCAGCGACAGCAATATCGAGATACCGCAGTTCACCGAAGAACTCAAGCAACTCATACTCACCAAGGCGAGCGCGGACTTCGACTGGAGCGAGATAAGTCCTACTATCTTCGGCGGCGTGTTCGAGAGCACGCTCAACCCCGAGACACGGCGCTCAGGTGGCATGCACTACACTTCTATCGAGAACATCCACAAGGTGATAGACCCGCTCTTCATGCACCAACTGGAGCACGATTACGAGCAGTGCACCACCAAGCGAGACCTGCTGGCGCTGCAAGATAAACTCGCTTCGCTCACCTTCTTCGACCCCGCCTGCGGTAGCGGCAACTTCCTGACAGAGACCTATATCTCACTACGCCGATTGGAGAACAAAATCATCGCGCGTCTGCAAGGCGGGCAAGCGGTGATAGGCGAGTTCGTCAATCCCATCAAGGTGGACATCCACCAGTTCTACGGCATAGAAATCAACGACTTTGCCGTGTCGGTAGCGACGACGGCGCTATGGATAGCCGAGTTGCAGATGTTGCGCGAGACGCGTAAGGTCGCCCATTTCTCCGATACCCCTCTCCCCCTCAAGACCTACCACAACATCCACGAAGGCAACGCCCTCCGTATAGACTGGGCAGAGGTACTGACGGGCAAAGAATGCACTCAAGGAATCCCTTCTCCGCTCTATATCATCGGCAACCCGCCGTTTATCGGGGCGCGGATGAAGTCGCAAGAGCAGGCAGAGGATATGCTCGCGCTGTTCGGCAAAGACTGGAAGAACATCGGCAATCTCGATTATGTGGGCGGGTGGTATCTGAAGGCTGCCCGACTGATGCAAGCCGACCCTACTGTTCGTGCGGCGTTGGTGTCCACCAACTCTATCACGCAGGGCGAGCAGGTAGCTATCCTGTGGCAACCGCTCTTCGAGCAGTATGGCATCCATTTTGATTTCGCTTATCCCACTTTCCGCTGGGATAGCGAGAGTAGCCTCAAGGCGCATGTGCATTGCGTCATCTTAGGCTTCAGCCGCGCTGATAACCCCGCACCCAAACGGCTCTATCGCGCTGATGGCACCTACCAAGCCTGCCAAAACATCAACGGCTATTTGGTGGATGCCCCCTCCGTCTTTATCAACTCCCGCTCCAAACCGCTTTGCAATGTGCCGGAGATTGGTATCGGGAATAAGCCTATTGATGGCGGGAACTACTTGTTCCTGCCTGATGAGAAGGAGGAGTTTATCCGCAAGGAGCCGAAGAGTGCGCAGTATTTCCGTCCGTGGTATGGTTCGGATGAGTTTATCAACAACCGTCCGCGTTTCTGCCTGTGGTTGGGCGGGTGCTCGCCTGCGGAGTTGCGTAGCATGCCCGAGTGCTTGAAGCGGGTGGAGAATGTGCGTAATTTCCGCTTGGCAAGCAAGAGCGAGGGTACACGCAAGATAGCCGATAAACCCACTCGTTTTCATGTGGAGAACATGCCTTCGGGGGCGTATATCATCATCCCCGAGACCTCTTCGGAGCGGCGGAGGTATGTGCCGATGGGCTTTATGACTCCCGATGTGTTGTGTAGTAATGCCGTACGTCTCATCCCCAATGCGACGCTATATCATTTTGGTGTGTTGACGAGCAATGTGCACATGGCGTGGATGCGTGCTGTCTGCGGGCGATTGAAGAGCGACTATCGTTACTCGAAAGACATAGTCTATAACAACTTCCCGTGGGCAGAGGTGAACGAAACGCAACAGGCGAAGATAGCAGAGACGGCGCAGGGGATATTGGATGCGAGGGCATTGTATCCTGATTGCTCGTTGGCGGACTTGTACGATGAGGTTACGATGCCTATCGAGTTGCGGCGGGCACACCAAGCCAACGACCGCGCCGTCATGCAAGCATACGGCTTCCCCATCGGCATGAGCGAGTCCGAGTGCGTGGCACGACTGCTGGAAATGTATCAGGCAATGGTGCAAGAGATATAAGAGGAGGTCAAGTTTCAGGTTAAAGTTTCAAGTTTCAGGTTCAAGTATGAATGGTCGTTTTATAGGTCGGTGGATACTGCTTATTGCGTTGGCATTTGTAGTGGCATCCGTGTGGTTTACCAACAACCTTGCTCGCCAGTTGGCAGCAGAGGAGCAGAAGAACGTAGCGATATGGGCGGAAGCCACACGCCAACTGATTATGGCAGATGAAGCCACGGACATCAACTTCGTGTCGTCTATCATCGAGAAGAACACGAATATCCCCGTCTATATGACCGATGCGGAGGGCAATATCCTGCTCAGCCGCAACGTGAAGAAGGCGGTGGATGACCCGCGCACGCTGAACGGACCTATTGAGTTGCGTATTGCGGAGGATAACGTGCAGTATATCTACTACGACGAGTCGAACCTGCTAAGGCTGTTGCGCTACGTGCCGTATCTGCAATCGTTGGTGATCTTCATCTTCATCGCCATAGCGGTATGGATGCTGCTGACAGCGCAGCGCGGCGAGCAAGACCGCCTGTGGGCAGGACTAAGCAAAGAGACGGCGCACCAGTTGGGTACGCCCATCTCGTCGCTCAATGCGTGGCAGCAGTTGCTGGCAGAACGCTACCCTGATGACGACTTGATACCACAGATGCGGGCGGACATCGACCGGCTGAATGTGATTGCCGACCGCTTCTCGAAGATAGGTAGCGAGCCGGAGTTGAAGAAGGCAGACCTGCTGCAGACCGTGGAAGACATCACCGCCTATATGCGTACCCGCGTAAGCAACAAGGTAGAGATAGAACTGCACACGCATTGCGAACACAAGCCGTTGCTTGTGGTGCAGAATGTGCCATTGCTGGAATGGGTGGTGGAGAACCTGATAAAGAATGCGGTGGACGCGATGTCCGGCGCAGGGAAGGTTACGATAGACCTGCACGAAGAGGCAGAAGAAGTAGTGATAGATGTATCGGACACCGGCAAAGGGATGGACAAACGCACGCAGCGGCGCGTGTTCCAAGCCGGATTTACTACGAAGAAAAGAGGCTGGGGACTGGGGTTGCCGCTCTCAAAGCGTATCATCGAGGAGTATCATCGAGGCAAACTCTTCGTGAAGCAGTCGAAGGTCGGAGCGGGTACTACTTTCCGCATTGTGCTCAAAAAGCCCAAAGACCGTTGACCCGCTGCCCGACATGGAAGCGTACAGGGCGCCTGCATCCAGCAGGCGCTTTTTTATATGCGCTATCTCGGGATGGAGGGGGAAGACTGATTGCTCAAAATCGTTGGCAATTTGCAAATTTGTAAATTTGCAAATTTGAGAATTTGAGAATTGATTATGCTTGTCTGCGGACAAGTGCAAACCACTATATGCCTCGCGGGTGGAGACGCCGCAAGCGGGTTTGATCATCAGTATGCGGTAGCCTTTGAGCGAGAAATCAATAGGCGTGAGCAGGTCGCCGATGCCTTCGGCAAAGCAAGGGGTGTTGTAGATAAAGAAGGGGCAGTCGGCTCCGAGCGGGCGCACTTCGGCTGCCAGTTGCTCGCGGGTAAGCCCCAGACGGAAGAGTTCGTTGAGGGCTATTGCCGTGTGCGCGGCATCGCTGCTGCCGCCCCCCAAGCCTGCACCGAAGGGGATGTTCTTGCGGAAACGGATGCTGACCTCGCCTATCGCGGGATAGTGCTCGCGCATCCGGCGGTAGCATCGGATGATGAGGTTTTGCTCCGGCGGGCAATCCACTGCAATACCTTCTTGCGTGAAAGAAAACGCGGCGGCGGGCTGTATCTCCAATTCATCGTGCAAAGCGAAGATAGGGTAGAAGATGGTTTCCAAATCATGGTAACCATCCTCGCGCTTGCGCACCACGCGCAGCCCTACGTTGATTTTGCAATTCGGGAGTAAAAGCATAGGAAAGACCAATTACACGGTGTCCATGAAGGAGCGTTGTACCTTGTTGAAGACCACGATGCCGATGCTGAGCAGGACAATCATGAACGCGAAAGAATAGCCGAGCATCCACCATTCGTGGCAGCCTACGCCAAGCATGCCGTACTTGAAGAACTCAATGATACCCGTGAGGGGATTCAACTGCATGACGAGCATCAGTTTAGGATTGGTGATGGTAGAGAGCGGGTAGATAACCGGCGTAGCGTACATCCAGAGGCTGACGAAGAAGGAGAGCAGGAGTTGCAAGTCGCGGTACTTGGTGGTCATACTGGAGAAGAGGATACCGAAGCCAAGTGCTAAGCCGGCGAGCATCACTACCAAGACGGGGATGAGCAGCGCATACCAGTTGGTATGGATCTGCACGTCGGTGAAGAGTTGGTAGTAAGCATACACGGAGAGGAAGAGCGCAAACTGTATGCCAAATCGAACAAGGTTGCTGACGGCATCGCTCAAGGGAGTGATGAGTCGGGGGAAATAGACTTTGCCGAAGATGCTGGCATTGGCAACGAAGGTGTTGCTGGTCTTGGTTAGGCAGTCGGAGAAATACTGCCAGAAGCAGATACCTGCTAAGTAGAAAAGGGGCTGCGGGAGTCCGTCGGTGCTGATCTTGGCTATTCCGCCGAAGACAACCATGTACATGACGGTGGTCATCAAGGGCTGGATCACGTACCAAAGCGGTCCTAAAACAGTCTGTTTGTACTGGGTGATGATGTTGCGCTTAACAAAGAGCGTGAGCAGGTCGCGATATTGCCATATCTCCTTAAAATCCACGCTGAGGAGTTTTTCTTTCGGACGGATGACCGTAGTCCACTGTTGGTCTTGTTTTGCCATAGTTTTATGCTTCAATCAATTGCGGCTGCAAAGATACTGCTTTTTTTTGAAATATGCAAGTTTTTC
>CAMFEN010000053.1 GCA_945949375.1 uncultured Bacteroidales bacterium
TTGGAGTCGCTGTAGTTACCTGCCACTTTGTAGAATGGGTTGCTCGGCTTTTTCTCTGAGAAATGGCATTCATACTCGCCGGTGGATATGCCGGGGTTATCTCCCGGGTTGTCTCCCGGGTTATCTCCGGGGTTATCACCGGGCTCCTCGCCGCCACCTGCACCGCTGCCGCTCTCTTCACCGCCTACTATGCCCACCAGCGTCGTGGTATATTTATCAATCTTTGTGCGCAAATCGCTAATCACATCGTAGTTGCTATCCTCCGTGGCGTTATTAAACGTATATTGGAAATCGCCGTGCTCGCACCGACCTGCACCCTTGTCGCCCGTAACGATAGCAGGCACGTCATTCGGGTCATCGGGCGTGATAGAAGGCATCAGCGAGGAGTTGGTGTCGAAGTTGCTGTACGTGTTCCCGCCGAGCAACGATTTCACGCTCGAAGGCACTTGCTCGCTACGGCTGCTCACTACATAAGCGTCGAAATGCTGGTTGTTCGTGCTGCTATAGGGGATGAACTTATACGAACCCGTCATCACGTTGTTATACGCCTTGATGCTGCCGCCTGCCTCGCCTGAGAACGTACCTTTCGTCTCATCGCTGCTACCTACGCCGCAGTTGATATCCGTGCCTTGCTTGGAGGTCAGCATCGGGGTCTTGCAGTTGCGGAAGTAGTTGCACTCCACGAACACATCCGAGCCCGTCGTCGAACCTACGCCATATTTTGCCACACCATCGAAGTAGTTGTTATAGATATGCACGCTCATCGTGCGGATACGCGGGTGGCGAGAGTCGGAGTGGTCAAACCAGTTGTGGTGGTAGGTGATATAGTTCGGTCCGCTTTCGCTTGTCATACCGCACATCGTGGACTTACCCGTGTCCCAGAAGTGGCAGTAAGAAATAGTTACATGCTTCGAGTCTGATTTCACGTCAATCGCACCGTCGCCTTTCACTTGGTCGCCGCCTTTGTTCGGACCATAGAATACATCGATATGGTGCACCCAAATATGGTCATTGTCGGTATCCATTGAGATACCATCATCCATTCCCGTCATCACGCCTAAGTTGCGAAGTTCTACCGAAGCCGAGTTGCGTATCAAGAAGCCGAACCCCTTGATAGTGGCGTCGTTGCCCACACCCTCGATAGTAATGTTCAACTCCGAGTCAGCGGATTTACCCTTTATTTGCAGACCCTCCGCGGAACTACCCAACTCATCCATATCGCTTGCTTGGATAGTGCCGATGATACGGAAGACGATCGGCGTCTTGTCTTGCCCTTTCTGATAACCGGTGATGATAGCCTGCATACCCGTGCAAGGGCCTACTCCTGTTACATTTGTTGAGATAGTCTTTGCGGTGTTCTTTGTTACATAGAACACTTTCGCGCCGGCTTTCAGCGTACCATCGTTGTTGTACGCACCCACGCCTTTTGAATAGTTGAAGTGTGCAAAGCCGTTGCGGTCGTGGGCGGCTACAGCCAACGTACCCGTCTCGGTTGCCTCTGCCGACACCTCATTGCCGCTGCCGTCCACCGGCACAATCTTCAACTGATAGTTGCCTGCCTTCAGCCCTAACGCATCCACGCGCATATACGAGCCATAAATTACGCAGCAACATCGCATCCAATTGGGTGTATTCCCCACCTGTAGGACGAACATAAGCATGATAATCGGAGTAAGCACCGGGAGCCCATTCGGCATAAGCCGTCTCTAACCAACCGGCAGACTTGGTGATGTTCACAGAGGCTTGTGTGCTCACCGTAAGAGCAGCGAACGCTGCAAAAAGAAGATAACGTAGTTTCATGATATTACATTGAAAATTCAAAAAACGCCGCAAAAATACTTATCTTTTTTTATGCGTGCAAACAAAGTGCTTATTTTACACAAATTTCGCCATTTTGTGTACAAGCAAGATAGAATATGCGGCAATTTTGTTACAAAAGGATGATTATTTTTTTGCGGTGTTTCACGGACCCTGCTAACCCGATATTCTCTGTGTTCGATAAATTGGCGAATCTAAAAAGACCGAAGGCGTGATTTACTCCAAAAGGAAAGCACTTAGTGTTTATAAGTTTTTCGAAACGGAAAACATTTTGTGCTTTGAAAAAATCATAAAGTGTATAATATCAGTGTATTAAGTTTTTGTTTTGGACAACTTTTGTAAATTGTTGATAAATATTTCTCTTCAAAAGTTTGCACATATCGGAAATATATTGTACCTTTGCAACCGATTTCGTTCTTAGAAAAATACGAAGCAGAGTTATAAACATGAAATTATAAACATATAGTTACAATCATATCATGGAACAAAAGATTTACACACAAAAAGAAGCAGAGGAAGCATCGAAAGTGTATTTCCACGGTGATGAGTTGGCGGCTCGCGTATGGAGCACGAAGTATGCGCTGAAAGACAGTTTCGGCAACCTCTTTGAGCAGACGCCTGACGATATGCACCATCGTTTGGCACGCGAGATTGCTCGTATTGAAAGCAAGTACCCTAACCCGCTGAGCGAAGAGCAGTTGTTTGAGTTGATGCGCAACTTCCGCTATATCGTGCCGCAAGGTAGCCCGATGACAGGTATCGGCAACGATTTTCAAGTGGCGTCGTTGAGCAACTGCTTCGTGATTGGTCAGGACGGTGCTGCCGACAGCTACGGCGCTATCATCCAGATTGACGAAGAGCAGGTGCAGCTGATGAAGCGTCGCGGCGGCGTGGGACACGACCTGAGCCATATCCGTCCGCACGGCAGCCCCGTGAAGAATAGTGCGCTGACATCCACCGGCTTGGTACCGTTTATGGAACGCTATAGTAATAGCACGCGCGAGGTGGCGCAAGACGGTCGCCGCGGAGCACTGATGCTCTCGGTGAGCATCAAGCACCCCGACAGCGAGTCGTTCATTGACGCAAAGATGGAGCAGGGCAAGGTAACGGGCGCGAACGTGAGCGTGAAGATAGACGATGAGTTCATGCGCGATGCCATCGAAGGAAAACCTTATCAGCAGCAGTACCCTATTGACAGCATTGACCCGCTCTACAAGAAAGAGATAGACGCAAAGGCACTGTGGAAGAAGATTATCCACAACGCATGGAAGAGCGCAGAACCCGGTGTGCTGTTCTGGGACACCATCCTGCGCGAGAGCGTGCCCGACTGCTATGCCGACCTCGGCTACCGCACCGTCAGCACGAACCCCTGCGGCGAGATACCTCTCTGCCCCTACGATAGTTGCCGACTGCTGGCGATCAACCTCTATTCGTATGTGCGCAACCCCTTCACGCCCGAGGCTTCGTTCGACTTCGACCTCTTCCGCCAACATGTGGCAGTGGCACAGCGCATGATGGACGACATCATCGACCTCGAGATGGAGAAGATAGACAAGATCCTTGAGAAGATTGCCTCCGACCCCGAGAGCGACGATATCAAGCGTACCGAGCGCGAACTATGGGAGAAAATCAAAGCCAAAACCTCCCAGGGTCGCCGCACGGGTGTAGGTACCACCGCCGAGGGCGATATGATTGCTGCTATGGGCTTGCGTTACGGCACCGAGGAAGCAACGGCATTCTCCGTGGAGGTGCACAAGACGCTGGCGCTTGCCGCTTACCGCAGCAGCGTGAATATGGCGAAGGAGCGCGGCGCGTTCACCGTCTATGACTGGCAGCGCGAGCAGAACAACCCATATATCAACCGCCTGCGCGAGGCAGACCCCGAGTTGTACGAGATGATGAAGCAGCATGGTCGCCGCAACATCGCCTGCCTGACCATCGCTCCGACGGGTACGGTCAGCCTGATGACGCAGACCACCTCGGGTATCGAGCCCGTCTTCCAACCCGTGTATAAGCGTCGCCGCAAGGTGAACCCCAACGATAAGAATGTGCATGTGGACATCGTGGACGAGGTGGGCGACAGCTTCGAGGAGTACATCGTATTCCACCATAAGTTCATCACGTGGATGAACGCCAACGGACACCCCTACGACCCCGCTCATCGCTACACCACCGAAGAGGTGGACGCGCTGGTGAAAGAGTCGCCTTACTATCAGGCTACCGCCAACGACGTGGACTGGCTACAGAAAGTGAAGATGCAAGGTGCTATCCAAAAATGGGTTGACCACTCCATCTCCGTAACCATCAACCTGCCGAACGACGTGTCGGAGGAACTGGTAGGGCAACTCTACGAAGAGGCATGGCGCTGCGGGTGCAAAGGATGCACCGTGTATCGCGATGGCAGCCGCATGGGGGTGCTGGAAGGCGTGA
Source organism: uncultured Bacteroidales bacterium (assembly GCA_945949375.1). Classification (GTDB taxonomy): domain Bacteria; phylum Bacteroidota; class Bacteroidia; order Bacteroidales; family Paludibacteraceae; genus Colicola. The sequence continues at coordinate 4,249 of CAMFEN010000053.1, forward strand.
AGAAGAAAGAGGAGAAGAAGGAAGACAAGAAAGAAGAGAAGAACTGCGTATGCTTCGAGAACAAGGTGCGTGTGCGCCCTGTGGAATTGGAGTGCGACGTGGTGCGCTTTCAGAACAACAAGGACAAATGGATAGCCTTTGTCGGTCTGAAAGACGGCATGCCCTACGAGATATTCACCGGTCTGGCAGACGACGAGGAGGGTATCCTCCTGCCGAAGTCGGTAACGAAAGGTAAGATTATCCGCGTGCTGCAAGAGGACGGCACCAAGCGCTACGACTTCCAGTTCGTCAATTCCCGCGGCTTCAAGACAACGATGGAGGGCTTGAGTTACAAGTTCGACAAAGAGTTCTGGAACTATGCGAAACTCATCTCCGGCGTGTTGCGCTATGGCATGCCTATTGACCAAGTGATAAAGATGATTAGCGGCTTGCAGATGGACAGCGAGAGCATCAACTCGTGGAAAGTGGGTGTGGAGCGCGCGCTGAAGAAGTACATACAGGACGGCACGGTGGTGCAAGGTCAGGTATGCCCCAACTGCGGTCAGCCGCTTATCTACGAGGAAGGCTGTATGCACTGCCGCGAATGCGGATACTCCAAGTGCGGAGGATAAAAACTCTTTACCCTACGATGAGGCGCGGCCATTTGACCGCGCCTTTTTTCTATTAACGATTAGTTCAGGAAATACGATACCGTTGATACGGGTCACTTTCGATAGAGAACTGTCCTTGCCGTGCGGTGCAGATGCTGCCCAGCGAGCAGTTGGCATCATCGGCAAACTTCTGCGCCACGACACGCGCGTTCTTCGTTGCCTCCTCTATCATTGAAGGTTTGAGTTCATTCAAGCCATTGAACTGATAGTCCAGAGACCAGTCGTTAGACGAAACGATAATTCCCTTGCTCATCAACTCGCTCTGACAACCTTGGCTCTCTATCACCAAATCAACGTTCTTCGTACTGATAATCAGCGAGGTAGAAACGCAGTAACGATACTGCGGGCGTACATTATAGTAATTCGCCCATTGGTCGGTAACCTGTGTGTTGCCCTGCCGGATATCCTCTGCACTAAATCCTTTCTCCATAAAGAATGCGCGTACTGCCTCGGTGGTGCGGTTCAGCTCTGCATACGCTTGCCGAATATCGTTGCTCTCTACGCTGTACGACAATGGCCATACGGCATAGTCGGCTTTCACCTCTCGTGTGGAGAGTCCTTTCACATCCACAGTACGTTGGCTATCAGTTATATACTTCAAACCTAAACCTACACAAAGCCCTGCCAATGCAATTCCAATAGCCACAATCCCCGCAGCAATAACTTCTTTTTTCATAATGTTTTTAGTTAAGGGTTATTGTATAATTAATGATTAATTAACGGCAATTATATGTTTAATATAGTACCCCACATCAGAACTTCTCAATGCTCTCTGGTCGGAGTAGGGTGCGGATGGTCTTGCCCACGTTGATAAGGTGGTCGGCGATACGCTCAGAGTCGCTTGCCAACTCCAGATACTCTGCACCCACCACCGGTATATACTCGTCTGCCGATAGTCGCTCCACGTTGCGGTCTGCCATTTGGTCGGTCAGTTTATCCACTTGGTCTTCCTGACGGTTGGCATCTTCCAGCGCCTCAAGGCTCAACTCCATATACGCTTTCATCACGCTCTGATAAACGCTGAACACCCCTTCGCGCACCTTCTCTATCTCATCTTTCAACTTGTCGGAGAACGCCACCTTATGGTCGCGCAGCACCTCCGCATACTCAATGATATTGGTCGCGTAGTCCCCTATGCGCTCAAGGTCGCCTATGCTGCGAATGGTGGTGGAGAGGTAGCGATGGTCTATCTCGTTCAATGGCTTCGAGTTCAATCGAACCACGTACTGCACGAGGTAGTTATTCAGGTAGTTCAGTTGCGCCTCGTTATGCTCAAACTCCTCTTTCTGGCGGAAGTCCTGCGTGCAAATCATAGAGATGGCTAAGTCGTAGTTGTGCATCGCCACGGCTGCCATGTGCTCTATCTCTAATTTCACCTGACGAACGGCAATAATCGGCGTGCGAAGCATCTTCTCATCCACAAAGAAGAAATGCGGCTTTGCCGACTCGCCTTTCTCCACAGCGAAGTTGTCGGGGATGATACGGCATACGATGTTCACCAGCAGATTCGTCAGCGGTAGCATCACAACCACCGTCGCGCAGTTGAATATCGTGTGGAACATAGCCATCTGCACTTGCGGCGCGTTCGGGAACATACGCTCAAAGATAATGCCGAAATCCAACTCGCCCTTCGTAGCAAGATAGAGGATAAACGCCACAACTAGGAATACAACCACACCAAAGCAGTTGAATATCAAGTGCATCAGCGCCGTCCGCTTGGCGTTTTTGCCGCTCGTCATACCCGCGATGATCGCCACTACGCACGAGCCGATGTTCGAACCCAGCGTGATATAGATACCTTGGTTGAGCGAGATAAGCCCTGCCACCACCATCGTGATAGCTACCGAGGTCATCACCGACGACGATTGGATGATGGCGGTGAAGAGCGCACCTATCACCACGAGCAGAATAGGATTGCCAATCGTAGCGAGGAACTGCTTCACGGCGTCCAGTTGGGCGAAGTCTTCCATAGAGCCGGACATCATGCTCAAGCCGACAAACAGCATACCGAAACCTGTGATGATACCGCCCACTTTCTTCCACATATCGTGCTTGGCGAACAAGCAGATGAACGCACCTACACCCGCCAGTGCGGCGAAGATGGTGGTGGTGCTCAGCCCGCTGCCGGACGACAGACCGAGGGCGACAATCTGCGCCGTGATGGTCGTACCGATGTTGGCACCAAAGATAATCGTGGCGGCTTGCTG
>CAMFEN010000054.1 GCA_945949375.1 uncultured Bacteroidales bacterium
GCAAATGCACCGGCGTCGAGGTTACCCATAGGCTCCGCCATATACGCCACAGCGAAATAATGCACTACGCAGGGCAGCAAAGCAATCAGCATGAGCAACCACGCGGCAAAGAACTTACCCGAGACTAATCGCCAAACAGGCACCCGCTTGCTGCGCAGCAAGTCCCACATACCCGAGTTGCGCTCCTCGGCAAACAGCCGCATGGTCAGCGCGGGGCAGAGCAACATCAGTAGCCAAGGCGACAACTGAAACAAGCCATCCACCTGCGCATAGCCAGACTCCACGATATTCCACTCCCCGGGAATAACCCACAAAAAGAGGCTAATCGCCAGCAAGTAAAGCCCGATTACGATATACGCAATGGGTGTAGAGAAATAGTATGCCAATTCCTTGCGAAACACGATAGTATATAGATTAGAGAACTTTATTTACTCTCCCCCTTCGTAGGGGGAGTGGGAGGGGGTCCTATTATTTCTCCGTCTTAGGGAATATCGCCCAGAAAGCAAGAGCAACAACAAGTGCAAAACCTGCGAAGATATACCAGCTCATCTGCCATCCAGACCAAGTGGCGATAGCACCTGCATTCACAACCTCCTCTGCATAAACGAAGTGGTTCACGATGCCTTGTGCTGCCAGTGTGCCGATAGTAGCGCCAAAGCCGTTGGTCATCATCACGAACAATCCTTGTGCCGAAGAGCGCAGTTCCTTGCGAGCCTCTTTGTCCACAAACAGTGAGCCGGAGATGTTGAAGAAGTCAAATGCAAAGCCATAGACAATGCAACTCAGCACGAACAGCAGCACATTCGGGAACGAAGGATTGCCAGCGCCAAACAAACCGAAACGCAACACCCACGCGAACATTGAGAGCAGCATCACCGTCTTGATACCAAACCGCTTGAGGAAGAAAGGAATGAACAAGATACATACCGCTTCGCATATCTGCGAGATGGAAATCAGCAGGTTAGGGTGCTGCACGGCAAAGGTCTCCGTGAAATCGGGAATGTTCTTAAAACTATCTAAGAAGGGATTCGCATAGCCGTTGGTTACCTGCAAGCACATACCCAGCAACATACTGAATACAAAGAAAATCGCCATCTTCTTCTCTTTGAAGAGCGCGAAGGCTTCCAACCCCATGGCTTCCACCCAACTCTGTTTCTGCTCGGGCTTGCCTTTCACAGGGCATGCCGGCAGCGACAGTGCGTAGAATGCCAGCAGGATACTCAGTCCGCCACTGACGGCAAACTGCAAACTCGTGGCTTGCAGTCCGCACAAGTCCACTACCCACATTGTAGCAATGAATCCCACAGTCCCCAACACGCGGATAGGCGGGAAATCTTTCACCGTATCCAGCCCTGCCACATCCAAGGCGTTGTAAGCCACTGAGTTGCTCAGCGCCAGCGTCGGCATGAAGAACGCTACCGACAGGGTATAGAGCGTGAAGAGCGGAGCGAACAATACCGCCTCGCCGGCTATCAGTCCGTAGATGCTCGCGCTAATCATGAACGCACCGGCTATGAAATGGCAGAGACTGAGTGCTTTCTGTGCGGGTATCCAGCGGTCGGCAATGATACCGAACAGCGCCGGCATAAACAGGCTGACGATACCCTGCACCGAGTAGAACCAACCGATATTCGTTCCCATACCATGGTTAGCCAGATAGTTACCCATGCTTGTCAGATACGCTCCCCAAACGGCAAACTCGAGGAAGTTCATTAGCATTAGCCGTAGTTTCATGTGTTTCATAGTGTATGTATTTTTCGTTCTTTACGTAGTTTTCGTTACATATTCTCGTTCCGAAATGGCGGTTACGGACATGGCGGTTGCGGAACTATTGAAGTGCTGCGGTGATGGTTATTGCGTTTCCGGTAATAATTAACGGATAATTACACGATAATTAATGTTAAAAGTTTCTTTCGCAATAATTATATGTTTTCATTATATGAGCGTCAGAACTCGCTGGTGAAGTGGAACTTGATATGCTTGTAGTCGTTCTGCGCCATTTGCAGCACATAGGCGCTGTCTGCCATGAATACATCGCGACCGTCTTTGTCGAACGCCATATACTGTGCCTTGCGCTTCTTGAACATCTCCAGCTCTGCCTCGTCGTCGCTCTCTATCCAGCAGGCTTTGTACATCTGCAGCGGCTCCCAGCGGCATTTCGCGTTGTACTCATGCTCCAAGCGGTACTGTATCACCTCAAACTGCAACTGCCCCACGGTGCCGATTATCTTGCGCCCATTCATCTGGCTGACAAAGAGTTGCGCCACCCCCTCGTCCATCAGTTGGTTCACGCCCTTGTCGAGTTGTTTCTGCTTCATGGGATCGGCGTTCTCTATGTACTTGAACATCTCCGGCGAGAAGGAGGGAAGTCCCTTGAAATGCAGTTCCTCGCCTGCCGTCAGGGTGTCGCCTATCTTGAAGTTGCCGGTATCGGGCAGACCGATGATATCGCCTGCGAATGCCTCATCCACCGTCTCTTTGCGCTGCGCCATAAAGCAGGTAGGCGAGGAGAAGCGCATCTGCTGGTTCTTGCGCACATGTTTGTAATATGTGTTGCGCTCAAACTTCCCGCTACATATCTTAAAGAACGCAATGCACGAACGATGGTTGGGGTCCATGTTCGCGTGTATCTTAAAGCAGAAGCCTGTGAACTTATCTTCCATCGGCTCCACTTTCCTCTCCATGGCTTCCACGGGGAGCGGCGAGGGGGCAATGCGCACGAAGCACTCTAATAACTCCTTCACGCCGAAGGTGTTGAGTGCCGAGCCGAAGAAGACGGGCGCCAACTCACCTGCGAGGTAGTCCGCATGGGAGAAGGGGTTATACACGCCTTCTATCATCTCCAAGTCTTCTTGCAGTTTCTCTGCATCCTGCTCACCGATGAGTTCGGCTATCTGCGGGTCGTTCACATCGTCAAAACGCAGCGATTCCGTAACATGCGTCTTGTCGGGTTGGTAGAGGTCGAGAGTAGATTGGAAGATGTAGATTGGAAGATGTTGTACACGCCCTTGAAGCGTTGTCCGCTGTTGATAGGCCAACTCAGCGGGCGCACATGAATACCCAACTCCTGCTCCACCTCGTCTAATAAGTCGAACGGGTCTTTTCCCTCGCGGTCCATCTTGTTGATAAAGACCATCACAGGGGTCTTGCGCATACGGCATACCTGCATCAATCGGCGCGTCTGCGTCTCCACACCCTTCGCAGCGTCTATCACAATAATCACGGAATCCACGGCAGTCAGCGTGCGGAAAGTGTCCTCTGCAAAGTCTTGGTGTCCGGGGGTATCAAGGATATTGATATGATAGACTGTTTCACTGTCTGACTGATTTAGGGAGGATGTGGTAGTGTTCTGACACTTGTAGTCAAATCCCATGACGGAGGTAGCCACGGAGATTCCGCGCTGTTTCTCTATCTCCATCCAGTCGGAGGTAGCGGTCTTGCGTATCTTGTTCGACTTGACGGCACCTGCCACATGAATAGCCCCTCCGTAGAGAAGCAATTTTTCCGTGAGTGTCGTCTTTCCCGCATCGGGGTGAGAGATAATGGCGAATGTCCGTCGCCTAAGTATTTCCTGTTGTTCGCTGGTTGATAGCATGTTTATTCTATTGATTCTTTTTCTTTGCGTAAATCGGTAAGTTTCTTTCCTTTATAAGTGAAGTAAGCAGGTCCTTGATATGCACCGGAGGGGGTGCGTCTTTCTTCCGGCATAAATGTGCCTGTAAAAGTAGACAGTGAGAAAATCCTGTCTTGGTATTCTATATGATTGTCATCGGCTACCCGTACTTTTATCTTCGCAGGGATAAACTCTAATTCCTCTCCTACTTGGATTTCTACCATAGAAAAACGGAAACTTGCTCGTGCTGGGTGTTTTGCCTTTTCTGAGTCTTTCTTTTCTCGTTTACACTCTTGCTCTGGTACGAGGTTTCCTTTCTCATCAGGACGAAGAATAACGGCATCATCCAATGTAACAGAAATATCGCGTAAGATATCGAGTGCTTGAGCGGGTTGGATATTGAAGAACTCGCGTCCTTGTCGAATACGCAAATCGGTCAGTCTATCTATGGTCTTGTGTACCAAACGCTCTACCTCATTGTATTTTGTTGTTTGCAAAATAGCATATATATCGTATGGCAAAGGCACTGCCGTATTATCCAACTCTTTGGCGCGAACATCCACGGGGCGACTTGATTTACCAATCTTTACCCAATCCTCACGAAATGAAGGATTGGTCAAAATATAAACATATCCAACTTTATTCTCCATATGAAAATGCTCTTTTGCTATGTAATGCTACTACAATACAGCAACAATCTCTATCTCCACCAATCCTCCTTTGGGGAGTTGGGCGACGGCTACGGCAGAGCGGGCAGGGAAGGGGGCTTTGAAGAGGGTGGAGTATACCTCATTCAGGGTGGCGAAGTTCGCCATGTCGGTGAGGAAGACCGTTGTCTTCACTACATGGCTTGCGTCCGTGCCTGCTGCCTCCAAGATGGCGGCTACATTCTTCACCGACTGCTCAGCCTGGCTGCGGAAGTCCGCACCTGCGAACTCGCCTGTCGTGGGGTCTATACCGAGTTGTCCGCTCGCAAAGAGCATGCCGTTGGCTACCACGGCTTGGCTGTATGCGCCTATTGCTGCCGGCGCATTGGGAGTGTTGATAATCATGTCAAGTATGAGTTATTAAAAAGATTAGTAATAAGAAAGATTAGAAATGTGGTTACTATTTACTCTCTTTCCCTCTGCACTTCCGTCAAAATCCTTCTGAATCTCTGCGCGGCGTAGCCGTGCAAGGAGTTTGATTATTTACCTGCTCGCTATCGCTCGCGAGATTATCAAGGATTATTACAGAGCCTATCAAAGTAACCTCATGAGAGTCGATCTCAATGGCGGGGTGGGTCCCCTATTTTATTCCAAGACGCTTCCGTATATCCTTCGGCAGGGCATCTTTGTGGAGGAGCACATCGTTGGTCTTGTACTGCATGAACGCCTCCGACACATACCAGATACCTTTGTAGTCGCTTTTCTGCGTGCCCCAAGAGTTCTTCACCATGTAGTAGCGCTTGCCGTTTTGGTCTTTCGCCACGCCAAAAATCTGCATGCCGTGGTCATCGGTGTTCTCCCACGAGTCGAATGCCTGTTGCCGCATCTCTTGCGTGATAACCATCTCCGGCAGCGGTTTCTTGGTCAACTCCTCGCGCTTATCCGATTCCGACAGCCCGAGCCAGTGCGCCATGTCCGAACCCGTGAGGTCGGCTCCCTTGTCGGCATCGGGCATCACGCCGATACCCTTTCGAGTGAAGCCCACCTCCGACACATCTGCGCCCCAAGCCAGCGTGTAGCCCTGCGCCAACGCATAGTCAATGATACGCATCATGTCCTCCATCGGCACATTGTACATCTGGTCCATGCGCCAGTTGTCGGGCACCTCGAGCGCGAACTGTGTGTAGAAAGGATGGTGGGTGTATGAGGTAATGCTCACATAATCATCGGCATTCAGCCCGAGGGATGCCGCAAACGAAAGCGGGGTGTACTCTTTGCCCTGATAGGTGAAGGTCTCGGGGCAAGTGCCGAGGTAAGTGTCGTAGATGGCTTGCAGCCCTTTCTTCCACACGGGCGTCAGTTTCTTCAGCCGCCCGTTGGTGAGCGCACTCACATAGCCTTCTGCCAGCGCGTCCAACTCGTTGTGCACGGGCAGCGTGTCGCCCGCCGTAGCACCATATTGTATGCCAGGCATTGCCTCCTGCGGCACCAACCCGTAGTTCTTCAAGCAGTAAATCACATCGTATGCCGACCCGCCCGGGGCAAACTCCGTAGAGCCGTACATGCGCACCACGTACTCAGCGCGGTCCATCATCGTGTGGTGTACCACGAACATCTCGCTCAGGTCGTACTCGCCTTTGCCCATGCGCAGCAACTCGCTCTCGAGGAAGCCGATAGTGGAGAAACTCCAGCAGGTGCTGCTGCGGTGTTGGTTCTTCACAGGCGTGATACCCACGCTGTCCACGGTAGTAAACACAAAGCCTTCCGGCACGGAGTCTGCCGCCACAACGGCGCTATCCTGTTGCGCAAACAGCGTCATCGGCAACGCAAAAGCGCAAAGAATAGAGATAATAGTCTGTTTTTTCATAATAATCAGTTTTATTGTCTGTTTTTGCAACGATGCGTGAGTAATGTTTGTAACATACTATATTCGATGTCAAATTCCGCCGCAAAGGTACAAAAAAAAAGCGAGATACGCAAATAAAGTCGCAAAAACTGATTTTTTTTGATATTATCGCGTAAGAAACAACATAGTAACAAAAAACAACCGTCTAACCAAAAGTTAGGCGGTTGCTTTTTTCAGTTTACTTTTCTCCGTTTTGAGGATTGGGTTGTTTGGTTTTGCTCGATTTTTTCTCGGTTTTCTTAGTTGGCTCTGCGGATTCTGCTTTCTGTGCTTTCTCCGCCTTTTTCGCCTCATTTGGAGCGGCTTTTGTTGTCTCTTGTTTTGAGGTGGAGATAGGAGCTACTTTCTTTGTTGTCTCCTTTTTGGGAGCGGGGGGAGCAGCTTTCTGCGGCTCTTTCGTCTCCTCAATGGGAGCAATGTTCTTTTCCTCCTGCTTGTCGGCTTTCTTCTCGTCCTTTTTCTCCTCTTGAGGCAGTTGCAATGGATTGCCCTGTGCATCGAAGAAGCGAGTTTCCAACATGCCGAGACTCTGGTTCTCAATCACTCTGACACCGAACTTGCGCCGCCACTGACTGGCTAAACTGCCGAAGAGTCCGCGTGTGGCGTAAGAATAGACAAATGGGTGAAGATGCAGCCGTAGCCGCTTGCCGAAATGCTCAGCAAAATGCTCTATTTCTTCCTGCACTTGGTCGGTGAAGAGTAGGGTAGGCTGCACTTTGCCTTTGCCCATACATGTCGGGCATACTTCCATCACCTCCATCTCCACTGCGGGGCGCACGCGTTGGCGCGTGATCTGCATCAGTCCGAACTTGCTGAGCGGCAGCACGTTGTGGCGTGCACGGTCTCGCTCCATCAGTTTGCGCATGTAGTCGTAGAGTTGCTGTTGGTG
>CAMFEN010000055.1 GCA_945949375.1 uncultured Bacteroidales bacterium
GATACCATTTCTGAGACCATATCAGTCTTACAGCGAACAAAGTGAGCGGTCTTTTGTCGTTCAGCGCGAAAGCGCGGTCGGACAGTCGCAAAACGGTCTTTCAGCGCGAAGCGCGGTCATTAAATATCCTTTATCTTCGCTCCTTTATATAGTTTCTGGAAGCCGTCTGTTACCACACGGTCGCCGGTCTGCAAGCCGTCGGTAACCAGCACCCCGTTGGGGACGTACTGTCCTATCTGTATCAGTCGCCGCACCGCGGTGTTGTCTTCCTGCACTACCCACACGCTTTTCCCTTCTGTCGTTACCTGCACACAAGCGGCGGGTATCACCACGCCCTCGCTCTGCAGCCCCTGCATACGCACCTTGCCCACCATACCCGGCAGCAAGAGACTTATTATTTGACAATTTGACAATTTACTATTTAACAATTTTGCGCCATCTCTCACCTCCTTATCCACTCCCAGCACTTCCGCGCGCACGGGGTAGGCATGCGAGAGGGCATTCGCCTTCATCCCCTTCTCCACCACCCGCACGGGGAAAGAAGTTGAGGGTTGGGCACTCAAGGAGGTGCGGTCTCCAGGCCGCACCATAGTGTCATCAACGCGCTTTGGGTGCGGCCTGGAGACCGCACCTCCTTTTTCTTGGTATCTCCCTTCTATCGCCGGGACTTCCATGCTGCCCATATCGCCCACCGCGATTTCTGCTACTTCAGACTCGGGGACGGAGAAGGTAACATACAGCCTATCCACAATATAAAGCATCATCGCGGGTGTCATAGGCGAGAGCATCTGCCCTTCAGCCACATGCACCTCGCCCACTACGCCGTCGCTCGGACTGCGCAGCACGCAGTTCTCTACTCGTCTCTCTGCCATCGCCGCCATTGAGCGTGCCTGCGCCAGTTTGGTCTCCACCTCTATCAGTTGCTGCTCGGTAACGCCGCCGGCACCATGCACCTCTGTAACGCGTCGGTAGGCATCTTCCGCCTGTCGCAACGTGGCGCGCGCCGCCTCACGGGCATCTATCGCACTCGCACTATCCACGCGCAGCAGCACCTCGCCTTTCTGCACGCGCTCACCCATGCGGCATGCCACCTCCAGCACCTGCCCGCCCGTCTCCACGCTCAAGGGCACGCGGCGCTCCTCCTCAATAGTGCCCACGTAGGTATGCTGCGCCACGGACGTTTGCTCGCCCACCACCTGCACCTGCACAGGGATGGGCGCCACCGTCTGCGCCGGCTTAGCCGCCTTTCTGCCGCAAGAGAGGAAAGTACTTAATATGAACAGCAGGCAGGCAAAATGGATAATTTTACAATTTACTATTTTACGATTAAAGCATAGCATTGTATAGAAGTGGTTAGTGGTCAGATGCATAATCAGTCGTTCAGCGTAGCGGTCGGAAATATCTTCTGTAAAAATCCTATGAATCTCGTGAGCGTAAGCGAGCAGGATATTAAAAACACCTTGCTTTGGGCTACGCCCTTGCAGAGATTAGGAAGGATTTTTGCGGATGTTATCAAAACGTTCAAACATTAAATCTTTCGGTCAGCCGTAGGGCGGTCGGACAATGAAATGGTCGTTCAGCGTAGCGGTCGGACAGCCCCGACTGGTCGGGGCGTACCCGGACAGCGATCTTGTCTTAATTCTTCTTCGCCACCATCAGGATGTTGTCGCCGGTTAGGCGGGCATCGCTCTCCTGCGACTCGCCGTTGAAATAGAGGTCGAATACGATGGTCTCCTTGTAGAGCGTCCCCACGCCCGTTACCTCCACATCGAAAGTCTCGGTTACCTCTTTGTCGCGCACGATGGTGTCGCCCAACACAAACGTGGTATCCGGCACCGTAAACACGATGCTCACCGTCCGCTCGAAGGGATAGAGCGTCAGCAGGGTGTCGTTGATTTCCGCCTCGGCGGTATAGACGCCGCCGCGCAACTGACTGAAGGTCAGCAGCATGTCGCCGTCGCTCTTCCTGAGCATGTCCATCGTCCCTTGCTCGTTGCTGAGCGTGTAGTCTGTACTGTCAATGGTTACCTTTCCGCTCAGTTTGTAACTATACTCACCCGCCATCTTCACCGCCGGGTCGCAACCTGCCAACCCCGCCAACCCCGCCAACAACAGGCAAGACAATAAAAAAAATAGTATCCGTTTCATACCTTTACGTCTTATTATAACATGTAATTATCGTGGAAACTTTAACATGTAATTATCGTGTAATTAACCATGAATTTCTTGTTAACTTCTCCATTAAAGACCGTATAAAGAACCATTAAAACTCTTTGCTTTTTAACGAACTTTTAATGGACTTTAACGGAGACATGAAATTATACGGGAATTATACGTTTCCTTTTTCCAAACAAAAATACTTCCACAGCGGGGCGGCGTGCAGGGCTTGGATGATTTCGCCTTGCTCCAGCAATTCGCGCACCTCCTGCGGCTTCATCACATGCACATGGATGTCCTCCGTCGGCTCTTGGTGCTGCTCGCGCACTTTCTCCACGCCGCGAGCAAGGAATGTGAAACTCAGGTTGTTGTGGTTCGTCGGGTTGGGCGAAAGCGTCATGAACAGTTCCCATTCGCCGCCCTCATACCCTGTCTCCTCGCTCAACTCGCGCTTCGCTGCCTCCAGCGGCGTCTCGCCCGCGTCTATCACGCCCGCCACCAACTCATAGTGCGTCTCGCCCAGCGCATGCCGATACTGGTCTTACATCACCATATCCCCGTCTTTCGTGATGGCGAAAGACGGGGATATGGTTATGGAAGACCAGAATCCCCGTCTTTCGTGATGGCGATCACATTAATCCAATTCGGAAACTCCAAGATGAACCATGACGGGATAACAGCCCCCGATGGCAACTGCACCTCCTCTTGGCGCACGCTCAGCCATACGCCCAACCTTAGTATCTGCTCACTCTTGAGCACCTTCCATTTCCTATTCACCAACGGCGCAACCATACGTTATTTGACTATTTGACTATTTACTATTGGGGCTATTGAGCATAGCCCTCTTTATTCATCATTGAAAAATGTCCGCAAAGTTACGGCTTTTTTCTGAAATATGCAAATTAATTTACTATATGGACGTAGGTTATTCCATTTGGCGCAGGAGGCATGTGCGGATGAAGGCATCGAGGCGGAGGTATTGCTTGCGTTTGCCCGTTTTGGGGTCGATGGGTGCATCGAGTTCGGGTTTTTCCAGTTGGGCTTCGAAGCGGTTCTGCCAGTATTGGAGCGTAGCCAGTTCTTCGGGGGTAGGCGTTGCCGTTGTGCCATCGGGATGGTTAGCGGCGTGGGCAGCAGCATACGCCAGCGGTTTGGATGGAAGCAAGATGCGGTGGGTTTCTGCGCAGGCTTGCTTGAAACGAAGTTGATGCTCCAGTTCCTTTCCCTTAGCCGGTTTCTTTTTCCAGTCGCGTGGGTGCTCAATTTTGTAGGTTTCATGCTCGGACATGCCTTTGACGTGTCCTTTGGAATCGCGATAAGTCTTGCGGCGGGTGATTGCTCCGCCTTTGGTGAACGCGCCGTGGAGTTCACAGACAGGGTGTTCAAATACTGTTCTTGCCATAGTTTATGCTATTTTTGGGGTTTGATTTGTTTTTTGGGGGAAGCGGGAATGGTAGCCCCGCCTTATGAACGCTATCTCCTCTTGATATAGTTTTGGTTCTGTTATAACCTAATAATAACCTAATAATAACCTAATAATAACCTAATACGTACTGCTGAAACTTAGCGCAAAGGTACTACTTTATTTTGAGATATGCAAAAATAATTCCTATTTTTTAATAGTCAAAGACACTACTGTCCACTAAAAATGGGCGATTACCCGGTCAGGCTTTGCAGGGGTTCACAAGTTCCGCATTGTTGCACAATACCGTAGCCCTTCCAATCCCTAATGCGGAAAGAATTACGCCTCGAACTGCTGGCGATGTTTCATAATCGTCGGCAGGTTCTTAGATGCCCATGCCGTCAGTTCCTGCACAATAGGCACCAGTTCCTTGCCCATCGGCGAGAGGCTGTACTCCACGCGAGGAGGAATCTCAGGATAAACTTTGCGGACGATGAGGTCATCCGCTTCAAGCGTGCGCAACGTACTACTTAATACGCGCGTGCTGATATCAGGAATGACGCGATGCAGTTCATTGAAACGGATCGTGCCGTGCTCATTGATATCCAACAGCACAAGGAATCCCCATTTGTTACCAAACCGTGCGATGACATTTCGCACCGGGCACATCTCAAACATTGAGTTCTTGTTGTCTTTCTTTTGCATAATATATTTTCGTTTGCGAGTGCAAAGGTACTATACAATACTGATATACGCAATAGTATCAAAAAAAAAGTAAGTTTTTTATAAAAATTTATTTTCATAATGTGCTGTATTTGCAAAAATAGACAAAAAGGTTACTACCTTACCAATTTGTAACCTCTTGCACATATCAAAAATAAACAGTAATTTTGCACTCGATTTTTGAAACACAAACAAAAAATTATACGATTATGAAACAGATTGAAACGATTAAGAGCGGCAAGAATTTTACCGCCGTAACAGCAGGTACTTTTGCTGAGATTATTGAACACGAACTGCCGATGGGTCCCGATTTCACCCTCAAAGGCAAAGTCTTTTTAGGTCAGGCTTTGGGTACTACCGGAGCGGAACTGTCTTTCCAGACGCTTGTTCCCGGACAAGACAGCGGTTTCCTTCACACGCACAAGACGCACGAAGAACTCTATTTCATCCTTCGTGGTGAAGGCACGTACCAAGTGGACGGCGAGCAATTCCCTGTTAAGGAAGGAGCTGTGGTACGTGTAGCACCGGATGGCAAACGTGCGTTGAAGAACACCGGCAAAGAGAACCTGACGATGCTTTGTATCCAGTACAAAGCGAATGCGTTCACCGATGCAGACAGCCCCATGACGGATGGCACTATCCTGGACGAGCCGCTGAAATGGTAATTGAACTTGTCGTGATTATCAAAAGAATAATATGAGTGAAATACTTATTTCCGAGAAGCAAGTGCAGAGTGTGATGACCAAGTCGTCACTGCCCGTGGGCGGTTACTCGGTGAACCCGTATGTGGGGTGTACACACGCTTGCAAATATTGCTATGCTTCGTTCATGAAACGCTTTACTGGACATACAGAGCCGTGGGGGACGTTTCTGGATGTGAAGAACTGGGAACCTATAAAAGACCCTCACAAATTCGATGGGCAACGTATTGTAATCGGCTCAGTGACAGACGGCTACAATCCGCAAGAAGAGCACTACCGTCGCACACGCCGGCTATTAGAGGAGTTGCAGGGCGCACAGGCGGAGATTCTTGTCACTACCAAATCTGATCTCGTGCTGCGCGATTTGGATGTACTGAGTACATTCCCAAAAGTAACCGTATCATGGTCAATCAATACGCTCGACGAGCAGTTCAAAAATGATATGGATGAAGCAGTCAGTATTGAGCGTCGGCTAGCTGCTATGAAGCAGGTCTACGACAAAGGAATCCGCACTGTATGTTTTATCTCGCCTATCTTCCCTGGTATAACAGATGTTTGGAGTATCATGGAGAGGGTGCGCGAACAGTGCGACCTCATTTGGCTGGAGAACCTAAATCTGCGCGGACAATTCAAACCCGTAATCATGCGTTACATTGCAGAAAAATATCCGCATCTTATGCCACTGTACGATGAAATTTACAACAAAGGCAAACGCAATTGGTGGCATCGTCTGGAGGAAGACGTGCAACGCTTTGCTACCGAGCATGAAATGCCGTATTTACGCAATGATCTGCCATATGGACGAGCCGAAAAAGGAAAGCCGATACTGGTCAATTACCTTTATCATGAGGAGATCCGGTTAAATAACAATAAATAGCAAAAAATTGCAACTGTTGCCAAGCTAAAGGCACTTCCTTTACATTGTGCTTGCAACCCAAGTACGGATTGTGTAAGACTGCTGACTCGTGACGAGCCGGCAGTTTTCTTTTGCACTTACCTACGGTCTACCTCTTTTTGTCACGTTTGTTCGCCCCTGTCCAAGCAGCTGCGCCCTTCACTCTACCTACCGGTGGCTGCAACTACCTCCAATCGCGTTCGGCAAATGGATCGCAGAAACGATACCGCTCCGCTAAATCGTAAGTGCGACCATTGTCTCCGCTCTCCCCACTGGACGCACTCCGTTAGCCCCCATTGGGGACCCCATAAAACATCTACAGCCCTTTGCTGTACCGGCTGACATCTACACCTTGCGAGCGTCCGGCTTGACCACTCCTAAACCAGACTCCTATTTTCTTATTGCTTGTCATTTGAGGGCTTGGTTTTTCGCCCTCGATACCGCAATTGTCTGCTATGCCAAGTATATGTTTCTATACGAATACATTTTCCCGCAGCAGATCCGCGTTTATCGCGACATACAGAGGTCTATGGTGGTGCTGTCAAACGCATAGATGTTGCCTTTCAAATTAAACATTTTGGTCGCCCGCTTATGTCTTGCTTCCGCTATCATGTAGTAGGCAAAATCCTCAAAGATGCAGTAGTCTCGCCGCTCGTTTGCTTTGGCTAAATTGCTTCGAGATAGGTTCTTTCCGATGCCTAAATGGTACAATTTAGCGTAATGGGCTTGGAGCGCTATAACACAGTTGCGCAAACTGGAGCAACGACCTATCTGACCAAAAATCAACGTAAGTAACTGATTCCAAAAGGAATAGCTCTTAATATAGCGGTCTCCGTTGTACTTGGCTACGATACGATTGAATTTACTCCGATTAAGGAAGTCGGTGATTTGTGTAAACACGTATTTGTCTTGATTCATAAGCAGTTAACATTTTGACTGCAAATTTACAAACTCAAATCCGTTCGCACAAATTTTGCTCGTAACTAACTAATTTTCAATAAGTCAAAGGACTATTCTAAAATTTTTAATGGACACTAGTGAGTCAAAGACTATTTTTTTTACTTATCTTTTGCATATATGAAAAAACCTGC
Source organism: uncultured Bacteroidales bacterium (assembly GCA_945949375.1). GTDB lineage: Bacteria > Bacteroidota > Bacteroidia > Bacteroidales > Paludibacteraceae > Colicola. Next base: position 6,970 of record CAMFEN010000055.1, read on the forward strand.
GTTTTTTCAGCCCCGACGGGTTCCCGACAGGTCGGGATAAACTGGGGCGCACAC